>DATMBL010000140.1:0-2737 GCA_035559295.1 Candidatus Eiseniibacteriota bacterium | reverse complement strand
GGAGTTCATCGCCGGCGACCACCGATGTCGCCAACACAAGGCTTCCGCCGTTGGGCATGGCGTCTCTCGCGTTGACGCACAGGTTGAGTAAAACTTGATCGATTTGGCCGGGATCCGCCAACACCGCGGGCACGGACGGATCTAATTCCAAAACAACCTCCACGGTTTTGGGAAATGTCGCTTTTAACAGCTGCTTGAGGGACAAGATCCTGCCATTGATGTCGATTTCCTGGAATTTGATTTCGGTTTTTCTCGCAATCGCGAGAAGCTGCTGGACCAAAACCGCCGCGCGATTCACCGTTTGCTTGATGATATCGAGCGCCTCGGACGGGTCTCCGCGATACCCCTTGTGCTCGAGTAACAAGGTGTACCCCAAAATAATGTTCAACAAATTGTTGAAATCATGAGCAATGCCGCCGGCAAGTGTGCCGAGACTCTCCATCTTTTGCGCCTGCAGTAGCTGCCGCTGCAGGTTTTCGCGTTCCCCGATGCTGGAAACGAGCTCGGCTGTCCGCTCCGCGACCCGCTTCTCGAGTTCAGCGTTGAGCTGTTGCAGCTGTTCCTCCTTGCGGCGGAGCCGCTCCTCGGCTTGCTTACGCTCGATGAACTGTCCGATCTGGCTGCCGATGCCTGTCATCATCTGCAACAGATCCTCGTCCGGCTGCCGGGTCTCTTGACTCCAGAATTCGATGACGCCGAGCACTTCGTCCTTGATCACAATGGGAAAAGCGAACGCGGCGTGGAGTCCTTCGCTGTCGGCGATTCCGGCGCGGAGGAAATTGATTTCGCTGCTCGCGTGGGGAATCCACACCGCCCTGCCCGTGCCCCAGACTTGGCCGGGCAGGCCGGTGCCGCGCTCAAAAGTCTGCTGCCGGGTGGCCGCTGTAAACCTCGGGATCTCGAGCCCCGGAAGATGCCACAGTGCGGCGCAGCGCAGAACCCGGGCGTCCCCATCGACATGCCACAAGACACCGACTTGCCAGTCTAGATAGTCGCAGACCGCTCGGAGAATCTCCATTGCGGCCGTGTCCAGCGCGCTCGACGAAGCGAGCGCGCGCGTCACCGCGTCGTACGCGGCGAGACGCTGTTGCGCCCGCTTTTGTTTGGTAATGTCCAGCGTCAAGCAGCGCATGTACGCAAACCGGCCGTCTGCCCGGGAAACGTTCGAGTGGATGACGACGTGCTTGATTGCGCCGTCCTTGCACACCATCCGCGCTTCGTATCCATGCAGCTCCTCGCCTGCCCGCAATCGCCGCAGGATGTCGCAGGCTACCTCCTTGTCAGCATGGAACTCCGCGATATGATGGCCGATATACTCGTCCGGCGAGTAGCCCAGCAGGTTCAGTTCCGCGCGGTTGACCGCAACGATGATCCCGTTTGGCCCGACGTCGCGCAGCCCCACCGTGGCGTTCTCGAAGAGCTCGGCGAGCTCCCGCTCGCCATGACGAATGTGCAGGTACGACCGTTGTTGCGGCGCAATGACGGGCTGGTTTGCCACATCTTTCAAACGTAAGGATCGGGTTTCATCCGGCTGCATTGTCTGCATCGTCAAACGCCTTGTGTCCGGCCCGGGCCGCCTCTCAGCGCTTGGAGGACCCGGCATCCTGCGACTCGGAGTCTAAGAAGGCCCGACCTGCCGTGAACCGGGGCGCGTCACCAACACGGATTTGCCTTGTTCGATTTAGAAAACGTCAACGATCGGATCTTGGATTGCCGCTTTGCAAAAATTTCTTTTGGCATGTTCGATCTGGCTTCGATTGCAAATCCGGCGGCGGACTTTTGTCGTTATTCTCGTACAGGCGCAGTGCTGTACGATCACGCTGCCCCGAGAAAAAGTTCGGTTCCGGGCCCTTGACCCGCGGACATGCGCTCGGCATGATCTTCCGCGTGGGTGGGCCGGAGACGAAGACGCTCGGGGATATTCTCTATGCCGACGACTCGAAGGTTCGGGTATCGGAGAATGACTGGCTACAGCTCGTCCGAGCCGTCGCCAGCGGTGACCAGCGCGCCCTGCATTCCCTTTACGAGCAAACGCACCGAATCGTTTTTACCCTGATCGTGCGGGTAACCGCGAATCGAGAAACCGCCGAAGAAGTCACCCTCGATGTGTTCCATGAAGTATGGCGAAAAGCCTCGGGCTACGATCCTGCTAACGGGTCGGTCGTCGGCTGGATCATGAATCAGGCACGCAGTAGGGCGATCGATCGCCTGCGGTTCGATCAGAGAAAAAAAAGAGTGAACACGTACCCGGACAGTTTGGCGCCGACAACCGACATTGTGGATCCTCAGCAAGCCTGCCTATTTGAGGAGCAGAGCCGCGTGTTGCGACATGCGCTCGAAGCCCTGACTCCGGACGAACGTAACGCGATCGAAACGGCGTTTTTCTCCGAATTGACTTATGAAGAAACGGCAAGGAAATTGAATCAACCTCTCGGCACCGTCAAAACGCGAATCCGGTCCGGACTGGGGAAACTTCGACAGATACTCGGGAAAGGACAGAAGGCCGGATGAGCTCGAAACCGAGCACACACAGTCAAGAGCACCTGGACCTCGTGTTCCTCTTTGCCTTGCAGGCGCTGTCTCCGGGCGAGATCACGTCGGTTGAAACTCAAATCTCGTCGTGCGAGGAGTGCCGGCGGGAACTCGAGACGCTCCGGCCTATTGTCCGCTCGTTCGTCGGCTGGCCCACCGATGTGTTGCGTCCCGCGGAATCCCTATGGGATCGGCTCGCGAAACG
>DATMBL010000139.1:0-4668 GCA_035559295.1 Candidatus Eiseniibacteriota bacterium | reverse complement strand
GACATCGAGGTCCGGACGCGGGTGGTGTTTGGAAAGATCCCCAGGCCGGAATCTGGCTCGGCCACCGCCGATTGTCGATCATCGACCTTTCGCCGAACGGCGGCCAGCCGATGGTTTCGGAAAGCGGGCGCTGGATCATCGTCTTCAACGGCGAAATTTATAACTTCCAAGAGTTGAGGAACGAGCTTGGCGCCCGCGGTCATCGATTCCGCGGCCATTCGGATACTGAGGCGTTTCTCGCGGCCGTGGAGGAATGGGGGCTCGAGGAGGCGCTTAAGCGCTCCATCGGCATGTTCGCGCTTGCCATATGGGATCGCAGAGAGATGACGTTACATCTGGCGCGCGACCGGATCGGCGAGAAGCCGCTCTATTACGGCTGGGCCGGCGGCACGTTTCTGTTCGGCTCGGAGATGAAGGCCCTGCGCGCCTTTTCCGCTTGGCAGCCGGCGATCGACCGGAACGCCCTCGCTTTGTTTTTCCGCTATAACTACATCCCCGGCCCTTACTCAATCTATCGGGGAATCGGCAAGCTCCCACCGGGAACGATACTTACGATCTCAAAACGGTCGGGGATAGCTGAACCACGTTCTTATTGGTCGCTAAAACAGGCGGTCGCGAAGGCATCGGCGAACGCTTTTTCGGGCTCCGAGAATGAGGCCATCGAACGACTCGATCAGCTGTTACGGCAAACCATCAAGAGGCAGATGATTTCGGACGTGCCCCTAGGTGCCTTTCTTTCCGGGGGTATCGATTCGAGTACTGTCGCCGCACTCATGCAGGCGCAAGCCACTCGGCCGGTTCGCACCTTTACGATCGGCTTTCGTGAATCGGCGTACGACGAGGCTGCCCACGCCAAGGCGGTGGCGCGGCACCTCGGCACGGATCACACCGAACTTTACGTCACGTCGAACGACGCAATGGCCGTGATTCCGAAGCTCCCCGAGCTTTACGATGAGCCGTTTTCCGATTCTTCGCAGATCCCGACTTGCCTTGTCGCCGAGCTGGCCCGTCGCTCGGTCAAGGTCAGCCTGTCGGGCGATGGGGGCGATGAGCTGTTTGCCGGTTACAATCGTTATTTCCTCGCGCGCTCGATATGGCGGCGGATCGGTTGGCTCCCGGGTCCGCTGCGGCGGTCAGCGGCCAGCGCTCTCACGTTTATGTCTCCGAAAGCCTGGAATCGGCTGCTGGGCGGCGTAAGCAGATATTTTCCTTCGATGCTTCGGCCGCGCCACTTCGGCGAAGGGCTGTACAAGTTGGCCGAGATACTGCGATCGACGGGACCCGAGGGTATGTATCATCGATTGATATCGCACTGGGAAGAGCCGGCCGAGCTTGTGCGCGACGGCTGCGAGCCGGATACTGTCTTGACCGACTCCATGGCCTGGCCCGCGCTCCCCGATTACACCGAGCGCATGATGTACCTCGATTCGGTCACTTATCTGCCCGACGATATTCTGGTAAAGGTAGATCGGGCGAGCATGGGCGTAAGCCTCGAGTGCCGTGTTCCCCTCTTGAACCACGAGATCGTCGAGTTCGCCTGGTCTCTTCCGTTGTCGCTCAAGATTCGAGCTGGCCAGGGAAAGTGGCTGCTCAGGCAGGTCTTATATAGGTACGTGCCCAAACACCTTGTGGAGCGGCCAAAAATGGGCTTTGGGGTACCCATCGACGCTTGGCTCCGTGGCCCATTGCGAGATTGGGCTGAAGGATTGCTCGACGTGCGAAACCTGCAGCAGGCCGGCTACCTCAACCCGCGCCCCGTACGCCGGAAGTGGGAGGAGCATCTGAGTGGCCGGCGCAACTGGCAGTACCTGCTTTGGGACGTGCTCATGTTCCAAGCGTGGCTCGAACAGGAGCGAGTGCGACAGACAAGCGCTTCTTAAGATGGGTTTCGTCTCGAGCGCGCCGTGAAGACAACGCTGTCCTTGCGTAGGACAAACGATCTACGGGAGGATCGGCTTTTTAAACGCCGCGTTCTCTATTTCGTGAACGACGCCTCATTCTTTCTTTCTCATCGGCTTCCGATAGCGTGTGCGGCGCAGGCTGCGGGAATGGAGGTTCACGTGGCGACGCCGCGGGATCACGCGGTCGAGAGGATTCAAAGCGAAGGTTTCCACTACCACGCGGTTCCGATCAGTCGTTGGCACGCGAACCCGTTTCGCGAAATCGCCAGTGTTTTAGCCATCCGGCAAGTACTACGCGAGGTTCAACCGGATATACTTCATAACGTAACGATCAAGCCCGTTCTTTACGGCAGCCTCGCTGCTCGCAGTTATCGGAAGCTAAAGGTCGTCAACGCTATATCCGGTTTAGGGACCGTGTTCGTTGGTAGCAGCAGGCTCAGCACCGTTCGCCGGTCCATCGTCAAGTGGCTTTACCGCCGGCTGCTGCGGCGCGGTAACGTACATACCATATTTCAAAATCCGGACGATCTGCGCGCCTTCCTCGTTGACGGCATCGTGGAACGTGATCAAACGGTGATTATCCGGGGATCGGGCGTCGATCTGCAGCGGTTCGCTGCGACCCCGGTGCCGGATGGGATACCTGTAGTCGTCCTCGCCGCGCGCATGCTCCGCGACAAGGGGGTAGAAGAGTTCGTCCGCGCGGCTTACCGCGTGCAAGGGCGCGGTATCTCGGCCAAGTTTGTCCTCGTCGGCGATTCGGAGCGGGGCAACCCAGCCGCCATACCGGAGGCACGGCTTGAGGATTGGCGGCGCGCGGGCATTGTCGAATGGTGGGGACAACGGCGCGACATGCCGAACGTATTTGCCCAAGCGCACGTTGTCTGCCTACCTTCGTATCGCGAGGGACTGCCTAAAGTCCTGATTGAGGCAGCGGCGTGCGGGCGACCGGTCGTCGCAACCGATGTGCCGGGATGCCGCGAAGTCGTACGCCATGGTGTCAACGGCCTCCTGGTACCGGTTCGCGATGAGGAGGCCTTGGCGAGCGCAATTGCGGAGCTGTTGCAAGACCGCGCGCGAGCCGAAGCGATGGGCAAGCGCGGTCGGCAGATTGCCGAGGTAGAGTTCGACGTCAAGGCGGTGGTCCATCAGACATTGGAGCTGTACGAAAGGGTGTTGCAATGAGTGCATTCCTTTCGCGCTCGCCGAGAGAAGCGACCGGTGGTGTACTATTAATCTCAAGCGCTCTTCACGTTCGGTAACGTCCGGTAACGTCCGGTTTTTTCCCTTTTTGCAATGACCCTGTGCCGTGCTCGTGCTCATCTCGATAACCGTTCTTACTTTCATCGCGGCTAGTGTCGTTAGCTATGTCTTATCTCGTCCGACAGCTCCGCTTCAAATACTCGACCACCCTAACAAACGGTCCCTGCACAATCGGCCGATACCGCGAACGGGCGGTTTGGCGATATGGGCGGGCGCGGTTCTCGGTATCGTGCTCGCGCAAGTTTTGCTCGGTACGCCGTCGAAATTCTTATGGATTGCGGCCGGCGCTCTCTTAGTTGGTGTCGTCTCGTTTATCGACGATTGGTTTCAGCTGTCCGCAGGCATCCGGTTCGCGTCCCATTTGATCGCCGCCGGCGCGCTCATGATCGGCAACTTGCGCATCGAATCCATCGTATTACCCGGTATGGCACTCGATTTTCCTCCCGGGCTGGCATGGTTGTTGAGTCTGTCGTTCGTCGTCTGGACGACCAATCTTTACAACTTCATGGACGGCATGGATGGCTTTGCCGGAGGTATGGGTGTAATAGGTTTCGGCGCATTTTCGCTTCTCGGCTGGTGGGCGGGCGACACCCAATTTGCAATGGTTTGTGCGGTGGTTGCCTCGGCGACCGCAGGCTTTCTGGTTTTCAATTTTCCCCCGGCCAGAATTTTTATGGGTGATACCGGTTCTTCGACACTGGGGCTCCTCGCAGGCGCCTGTATGTTGTGGGCGGACCGTGCCGGTATTTTCCCGCTTTGGGTCGGTGTGCTCGTGTTTTCGCCGTTTATTGTGGACGCTACGGTTACGCTGGCGCGTCGTATTTTCAAGGGCGAAAAAGTATGGCGGGCTCATAAGACCCACTATTATCAGCGGATCGTCGAGTTGGGCTGGGGACATCGAAAGACCGTGTTAGCCGAATACGTGGTTATGATCGGCTGTGCTGTTTCCGCGATTGCCGGTGCTATGTGGCTTTCCCATGTCGCTCAATGGGGCTTACTAATCTTCTGGTCAGCGATATATGCCAGTATCATGCTGATTGTCGGTCGCATTGAGCTGAGCGAAAACAATAAATCACGGATGAGATGAACCTACTGGCCAAATTTCGCAACCGCGCGGCCGCCTTCGCGCACGATCTTCTCGTCATCCCCATCGCATGGTTCGGCGCTTACTGGCTACGCTTCAATCTCGAAGCCGTGCCGCCAGATCTTTTCCGGGCAGGTTTACAGGCACTTCCGATCGTCGTGCTCGTGCAAGGAGCGCTGTTCTGGTACTTGGGTTTATATCGCGGCATCTGGCGGTTCGCGTCGATGCCGGATTTGGTCCGGATTGCGAAGGCGACCCTCGTCGGCACAGCCATCACGGCCATAGTGATTTTTCTCGCCACGCGAATGGAAGGCATACCGCGGTCGGTTTTCCCGTTGTACGGTCTGCTGTTGCTCTTGCTGGTTGGCGGCCCGCGCTTTGCCTATCGTTGGTTGAAGGATCGCAGACTGTATAAGCGGGAAG
>DATMBL010000138.1:0-3812 GCA_035559295.1 Candidatus Eiseniibacteriota bacterium | reverse complement strand
AGCTCGAGATCGGCTCCCCCTGTACCTCTTGCAGTCGGCAGAACGTCGGCAGAACAGTGTGGGCCTTTCTGCCGACGTTCCGAGGAGGCCCGACCTAGTGAATGTAATCGCCTGAACGGTCGCGGCGCGCCGCATCATGCGGTGGGACACCGGTTTCGATCATGCTCTTCATCCGCATCAAATCGGCGTCCATCTCGCTCTTTGGGTCTGCGCCAAACAGCGTTGCCACGAGATGGCCCAGACCCCCGGCAACCGGATTGTAGGTCATTCTGATGTCAAGGCGGGTGCTGCCGTCCGGATTCGGCTGAAAACGGACGATACCGGCGTGTTGAATCGGCGAGCCCGGAACCGTTTTCCAGGCAACCACTGCGTTCGGAGTATAGCTCGTGAGTTCCGCGTCCCACTCCACGGGCACGCCCGCCGGGCCGGCTACAACCCAATGCGAGCGGTTGTTGCCGATGTCTCTGACCTCGCGAACATTCGACATGAACCGCGGGAAATTTTCATAGTTGGTCCAAAACGAAAACACCTCTTCGACCGGAGCAGCGACGTTAACGGTCTTATGAATATCGATCGCGCGCCGCCCGGCGCCCACACCCGTCAAGCGTTTGAACTCGATATTTGTGAGCGCTCGGGCGACCAGGGCGGTGCCCACTGCCGCGAGCGCTCCGCCGAACACGGTTAGCCGTCGCAAGCCGTAAAGCGCAAGCGCACCGCCTGCCGTTCCGGCAATAAAGCGCGTGGCCGGCGACCAGTTCGCTTGCATGAGATCGGGAAGCTGTCCCGCCTTGCGAACCGCTGCTTCCCCCTGCAAGCCCGGGACATTTCCGGGTTCCTCGTGAACTTCCAGTCGATTTTCGACCTCCTTTACGCCGGAAATCCCCGAGACGTGGCGAATCACACGATCGACTTCCTGAGCCAGTATCGGTCCGCTGAGCGTGACTTTGCCGTGCTCGACGTGGACTTCGATCGAGCTCGGGTGACTGACTACCGGACCGAGGCTCGAGCGAACACGTTCGCGGAGTTTTTCATCGCTGATCTCGACGTCGCCCCGTTCCGCGACCCAGCTCTTTGTCTCGGCTGCCAGTCCGACGGCGCGATTCTTGAGGTCGCGCGCCGTTACATCGATTGCGTCCGCAGTCTTATGCCCGAGGCGAACCATTTTATCGCGCACAAGCGCGCGGCGGCGCCTGCCGACGAGCGGGTCGAAGATGTACATCAGGGCCGCGCCAACGCCCAACCCGGCGATTACGTCTAAAGGCTTTTTCATGAAGCACCTCCACTTGCTGAAAAGTTAAAGACGACCAGAGTTCGGCCACAAGGACGCTAAGCACGCCTAAGAACTCTTGATCTTGATCTTGGCGTTGGGAGCCACCGAAGCGAGGACGCATCCGAGCGGACACGCCGCAGCGATCGCGATCGGTTTGTCGCTGATTTTTGCAAGGCACATGCCAGGATCGCGTGAAGCAGAGCGCACAACAAGCAACCGCCCAGTCTCGGGCTCGGGACGACATTCAACAGCGAGTCGCAAACTTAAGACGCCTCGTTTACGCGGCGGCACTGACAAATCTCGATTGTCCGAGATCGAAGATGGAGGATTAGAAAACCGGAGGATGGAGAATCATTGAGGATTGTGATTTTCTCTCAACCCTTTTCCCTAGGCCGTTACCGTAGCCGCGCGAGCTGCTCGATTCGGTCGCGGGTTGCGGGGTGGGTCGAAAGAAAGCCACCTGAGCCGTCGCCGCCAGAGGCTCGCGTAACCCAAGTCAGCGCATCGACCATGACGTCTTTGGAGTAGCCGGCGCGGCGCAAAATCTCGACTGCGTGACGGTCAGCGGCATATTCCTCGGAGCGGCTATAGCCCCGAGCTATGAGGGAACCGGCGATCGGCGTAACGAGACTGCTGCCGGGGATCAGTTGTTCGAGAAGAACGATTCCAACGTTCAGACCCGCGCCGAGAATCTGTAGCTGCGCGACATGCCCGAGGTCGTCATGCGCGATCTCATGAGCCATGATGCCGGTCAAGTGCCGGTCATTGGCTTTCTCGAGCAGTCCGGTCGTGACATAGAATTGGCCGCCGCCGGCGTTCGCAGCGTTGATCTGAGGGTCTTCGATGACCCCGACCTTGACGTGTTTCGGGCTTTTCGGATTATCCATGGCGCGCAGCAGCGGTACCATGATTCGGTACAGCCGCTCCGCCTGCGCCGCTTCGAGCTTGCGGACAGTTGGAGCGCGTTGTGTCTGGCGCTCAGGCGAAGGTGAGCCCGCGCCAGACACAACGCAGCCGCCCAAGATCACACTCAGGAGTAACCCCCCAGTCCACGAGGCCGGTTTCATTGCGCTTCGGGCTAGCGCGAGCCGATCAGTAGATGATCGATCCTCTCTCAATCTGCTGCTTGCGATCGAGATACTCTTCGCGACTGATGCGTCCGGCTCGCCGGTCTTCTTCGAGACGGTCCATTTGTCTCTTCGCGTTGTATTCATAGCCCGCCCCTGTGGCTAGCGCCCCGGTGGCGGCGCCGCCTAAGAACGCGCACCCCGATTGGATCATGGCGACCAGTAGAAAAAACGTTGCGAGCACTTTCATCCTTTACTCCCTCCTCTGTTTTACGCCGGCCCGAACTGAGCATCGGGGCGGCTATCGTGTTGTCGGCGAGAACCGAATGGAGCCGCGACAACTCAGTAAATCAGCGAGCCTCTCTCGATCTGCTGCTTGCGGTCACGGTATTCCTCTCGACTGATCCTGCCGCTTCGCAAATCATCCTCGAGCCGGTCCAGTTGCCGGTGAGCCTGGTACTCGTAGCCCGCGCCGGTGGCCAGCGCCCCGGTGGCGGCGCCGCCCAGAAATTGGCAGCCCCATTGGGTCAGGCTCGCCAACATCAACAACATAATCATTCCTTTCATGAAGCACCTCCAAGCTTTTGGTCTCTCGCACAAGCTCCCGCGGCAATAGTCATGCCGAGAAGAAGCAAAGCCAATTTAGTCGAAAATGAGCTGGGTCTGTCCTATTCTCGGGACAAGCGCCCGGCGGTCATTGCAGATCCGACACACAATTAGCCACGCTTCCTTCACTTTGCTATCTTCTTTGACGCACAGGCGGCGAGCACGTTTAGGCGCCAAGCCAGCCGGTCCTGGAAGCCCTTTTCTCTTTAAGAGTGGGCACCATCCGTTTAACCAGATCTATGGGAATGGCAAAGCCGATTCCGGTGTTGGCTCCCGTGTCGCTGGCAATCGCTGTGGTGACACCGACAACACGGCCGCTCAGGTCGATGAGCGGCCCTCCTGAGCTTCCGGGATTTACCGGCGCATCGGTTTGGATGAAATCATCAAAGACCCCGAGGCCGAGTTGCCGCCGTTTGGCGCTGACGATCCCGACACTCACGCTGTTGCGCAGCCCAAACGGGTTGCCAATCGCGATCACCCACTCGCCGACCTGGAGCTTGTCCGACTCGCCCAAAACCAGCGGCACCATCTTTTCGTTCTTCGTCACTTTGATCAACGCCAGATCGATTCTCGGATCGCGTCCGATGACCTTGGCTTGGAACTCCGTGCCGTCGGAAAGTTTCACGGTTATGGCCACAGCATCCTCGACCACGTGGTTGTTGGTCACGATGTGACCGTCATGATCGATTACGAAGCCTGCTCCCAAGCCGCGGTGCTGGAATGCTTCCGCGCCCTTTTCGTCCAACGAAGGGAAACCCTGTCTCAAACTCGACCGTGGTAAAGCCGGATTCAACGTCGTAGAAATATTAACCACCGACGGCGCGATTCTTTGGGCAAGAATCACGAAATCGGGTAATTCGGAAATGGCG
>DATMBL010000137.1:0-2518 GCA_035559295.1 Candidatus Eiseniibacteriota bacterium | reverse complement strand
GGTGACGGCATCGCCAGAGAGCGGGTTTTTCGAACAGCCGGTCCGGGTGGCGCTCGCGACCGCCGCCGCCGGCGCGGTGATCCGCTACACGCTCGACGGCTCGATCCCCACGCAGCGCAGTGCCGCTTACCGCGTGCCGCTGCTGGTCGACCGGCCGCTGGTCCTGCGCTTCAGAAGCTTTACGCATGGCGCGCCGCCCGGGCCGACAACGACCCGCACATACGTGGTCGGTCGCGATTTCCGGCTGCCGACGGTATCGATGGCGATCGATCCGGTCCTGCTGTGGAACAAGTACTCGGGGATCTACGCCAACCCGGAGAAGCGCGGGAGGAAGTGGCGCCGTCCGGCGCATGTGGAATACTTCGCCGATCGTTCAGCGCCGCCGATTCGATTCCCGGCCGAAGTCAACATTCACGGCAACTGGTCGCGGCTGGTGGAGCCAAAAAAGTCCTTCCAGCTCACCTATCAGCCGGCGGAGCTGAGCGGCGGGAGCGTCGGCAGGGTGCTGGTCGCGGGCTCCGAGCAAACGAGGCGCGCCGTGATCCTGCGAGCCTGCGCGATGGATCTCGGCTATCGGCTGGGTGAGGAGCTGTTTCGCGCGGTTTACGCCGAGGCGGGAGGTTTTGTCTCGCCGGCGCTCCGGGTGATGTTGCTGCTGAACGGCGAAGCGTGGGGCGTCTACAACCTCCACCAGAAGATCGATCGGACTTACCTGCAGGACCGTTTCGGTCCCGGCGAGTACGAGATGATCAGCCAAGAGCGAGAAGCCCGGCCGGTTGTCGGCGGCGGTGAGTTGTGGAACGAGCTCCTCCGGTTCTTTGTCGCGGCCGACTTTCGCGATGACCGCAGTCTGCGCGAGGCCGAGCGCAGGATCGATCTCGATAATTTCACGCGCCACCAGCTGTTCAACATCTATGCCGCGAATCTCGACTGGCCGCACAATAACGACTACGCGTTTCGCAGGATCGATGGCGCCGACCCGCGATGGCGCTGGATCTCGTGGGATGCGGACGCCACGTTTCACGCGGAGCGCGGGCTCGAGCACAACACGTTGGCCTGGGCGACGCGCGACCGGCTGCGGCACGACCTGAGCTATGCGGGGCGCATGTCGGACGCCGAAGAATTCCTGCGCTCGACGTTGATTTTGCGGAAGCTTCTCGAAAATCCCGGGTATCGCCGGGAATTCATCGCGAGGCTGGACGCGTTGATGGATACGGTGTTTCGACCCGATGCGCTGCGCGCGCGCTTCGATCGGATCGTTGCCGAGCTCGAGCCGGTGCTCGGCGTCGACTGGCAACGCTGGCCGAAGTCGAGGGAAGAGTTCGCCGAAGGCGTGGAAAGCGTGCGCGAGTTCATCGCCAAACGCCCGGCAATCGTGCGCCGCCAGCTCGTGGATTTTGCGCCGCTGCGGGATCGGGCGGCGTGACGCGGAACTGACCGACGTATGCAACGGTGTCGGTTCTGCGTGACCGCTCCTCCGTTTTTCCCAGGGGTTTTATGGCGCCGCAGGTGAGCGTAGTCATTCCCACCTACCACCGGGCGGAGTTCTTGCGCGGCGCCGTTCGAAGCGTTTTGGGGCAGACGTTTGAGGATTTTGAAGTCGTCGTCGTCGATGACGGCGGCCCGGACGGCGCCGCAGAGGTGATAGAGGGCTTCAACGATTCTCGCATTCGCTACTTGCGCCATCCCGAACGGCGCGGCGGCGCGGCGGCGCGCAACACCGGAATCGCCAACGCCCGTGGCGAATACGTCGCTTTTTTGGATGATGACGACGAGTGGCTCGAAGAAAAACTCGAACGCCAGATGCGGATGATGCTCGCGAGCCCGCGCGCGGTCGGGGCGGTTTACACCGGGTACTACATTGTCGATCGAAGCAGCGGCCGGACCTGCGGCCGGATCATCCCGCGCAAACGCGGCAGGTTGTATCCGGCGATTTTGGCCGGAAACTGCGTCGGCGGGACCTCTTCGGTTCTTGTCAGAAAGTCTTCGCTGGAGCGCTCGGGCCTGTTCGACGAAACGCTCCCGAGCTTTCAAGACTACGATCTCTGGATCCGCATCGCGCGCCACTTCGAGTTCGACTGCATTGCCGAGCCGATGCTCAAGTACTTCATGCAGCCCGACAAGATCTGGACCGATGTCGAAGCGCTGCGGCAGGGTCTCGACATTATGCTGGGAAAGTACGGCTCGTCGCCGAGCTTTCGAAAAAAAAGCAGCTCTTATTGCATCGCCTTTGGGGTGCGCTTCTGCGAAAAGCATCAGTTTGAGCAGGCGAGAAAATCATTTTTGAAAGCCGCGATGTTATCACCGCTCGACGCGCGGCCGTATGTCTATCTCGCTCTCGCTTGCCTGGGGAGCCGGCGCTTCGAGCGCGCGCAGATCGCGAAGGCGAAATTGCTCGGGAAACTGCGAAAAAGCCTTTCACCGGGTCGCGAACCCCATGCCTAGAGTCAGCGTGATCATTCCGACGCGCAACCGGGTCGCGCTCTTGCGGCGGGCGATCCGCAGCGTCATCAGCCAG
>DATMBL010000136.1:0-3828 GCA_035559295.1 Candidatus Eiseniibacteriota bacterium | reverse complement strand
CCCGCCGGCGGGCGCTTGCGCGCGCGCTCGTTGTGAACGGCCGAAAGGGGTCGCGCGGCGCCGCGGGCGCCACCCGGCGCGGCGCCTGGTCGCTCTTCGTTTCGGCCGCCGGCTGATCGGATTCCAGCGGGCGTGAGGATTCGTTCCCCGCATCCTTCGATTCGCCCGCTGCTTCCTTCGACTTTGTGTCGCCGGTCGCTCCGGCCTTGCCGGACTCGCGAAGCGGCTTTTCCTGAGCACCCAAGACGGCGCTCAAGACGAACACCGCCAAGATCGCGAGCCGTGTTACCTTGCAGCCGAGCATCGTGCTACTTGCTAGCCTTTCGCTTTGGACTTCGCCTTTTCCTCCGCAATCCGCTTACGTTCGGCTTCGTCCAAAAAACGATACGTCGTCGCCAACGTCGAGATCTCCAATGTGACAGAATCGGCGACATCACGGTATTTTTTCAAGCTGATGTTGTCGATGTTCACCGGCCGGCTCATGCGCCCGACCTCATCAAAGAACGTGAGCGCGTTGTAGAATCCGCCGCGCACCACGATGTCGATCGGGATCTCGGCATAGAAATCTTGAAACGTTTCCGCGCGCGGCCGGAACAGGACGATTTCGAGCCCCGCCTCCCGCGCTTTGGTCGAAAGGTTGCTCAATAGCTCGGGAATTTCCTTGCTGTCGGGAAGCTGAGCCATCGCGGCCTTCACCTTTGCGTCCCACTCGGCAAGCTCCCGCCGGAGTTTGGGCAGATTGGCCGCAACCGCCCTTTTCTTGTCGCGGTCAGCCTCCGCGCTCGCCAACTCGTCGTTCAATCTCGCAACCTGATCGGCCGTGGGCGCATAGACGTAGAAGTAACCGAGCAGCAGCAGTAGAACGACCGCCCCTGCAAGGATGCCGATTTTTTGCTGGCGCGGCCGTTCCAGAATATCCTGGATGAAACGATTCACCCGGAACTCCCCTTCGCCGGCGTTGCCACCGCCGGACGGCTTGCCGGCTTGGCGCTCTGAACCAGAAGCGGCTGGTACGACAACCGCGACTTGATGAGAAACTTTCTCGGCGGCATACCGGCCTGCTCATTGTGAACCGTCTCGACCAGTTCGGTGTTGCTGAAGTAGGGATACGTCCCCAGACTCTTCAGGAACTCGGCGATCGTCTGGTTATCGGCTGCAACGCCGCTGATGGTGAGGTTCCCTCCCGCTTCCTTGAATTCCGTGAGCCAGAGCGCGTTCGGTGTGGCTGCCGAAAGACTCTCCATCACGCGCACCGGACCTGCTTTCTTTCGGTTGATGTCCTCGATGACGTTGTTCTTGCCCTCGAACTCCTTGATCCTCTTCTGCAGCTCTCCAATTTCCTTGGTCTTGGCGTTGAGGCTTTGGATTTCGTCGCGCACGGCCTGAAGCCGGCGCTCCAAACTGGACGCCTGATACCACCCATAGGCGTACATGGATGCGATCAACACCAAGACCGCGCCCAACGAGACGGCTCCGATCATCAGCTCCCGCCGGCGTGCAACTTCGGCTTTGAGTTCCTTGACCGGAAGGAGATTGATACGGATCATTTGTCGTCGGGCCTCCTGACCGCGAGCCCCACTCCGACCGCGAGTTGGGGCGCCAGGTCCGCCAACCGCGCCTTGTCGATGTTCTTGCCCAACCGAAAACCTCGGAACGGGTCTGCGAGTTGCACCGGAATCCCGAGCCTTTCTTCGAGAACCTGCGTCAAACCCGGCACCTTCGCACTGCCGCCGGTGACGTAGATCGTGCGGATCCCTTCGTCGGAGGCAACCGCGCCGTAGAGGCTGAGCGTTCTCCTGATTTCCTCGGCTAGGGATTCCGAGGTCGGCCGCACCATTGCCTCCACATCGGCGGCCCTCTTGCCATCCAGGCTCCCGGTAAGCTTGAGGCTCTCGGCGCTCTCATTCGAAATCTGTAGTTGACGGCGCAGCGTTTCAGTGAACTCTTCGCCGCCAACCGGCAAATCGCCGGTGAACGTCGAGATGCCGTTGCTCAGAACGTTCATGCTCGTGTAGCGCGCGCCGATATGGATCAACCCGATCACCTCGCCGCTGGTTTGCGGCTCGTAGTTGGTCTCATACATCGTCTCCATAGCGAAATAATCGACGTCCATGATCGCGGGAGTGAGACCGGCTTGCTCGATCACTTCGGTATAGCTATTGACGATTTCTTTTCGCACCGCCACCATCAAGACTTCCAATTTGTTTCCACCGTCGAGATAATTCACGACCTGATAGTCGAGATTCACATTTTCCAGATTTTCCGGAATGACCTGTTTCGCCTCGAACTCGACGTTGGTCTCGAGTTCTTCCCCTTGCTGCATCGGCAGTTGAAATTTCTTCATGATCACGGCCCTGCCGGGCACGGCGGAAATCACCTTGCTCGCGGTCACGCCGTTTTGTTGAATTAGTTTGCGCACCGCATCGGCCACGCGACCCGGATCCACGACCATGTTATTTTGCACAGCCCCGGGCGGGAGCGGCAAAACGCCGGCGTTGAGCAGGCGGTAGCCGTTTTTATCCGCGGTCGCTTCGACCATTTTGATCGAGCTCGAGCCGATGTCGAAAGCGACGTAGCCGTCTCGCCGGCCGACTCGGGCAAGCTGGGCGAAATTAAAGTTCTTTAGCGATTTAAAGGCGTTTGCGTGACTGAAAAGCTGCATCGATGCAATCCACGCCGCGCGCAACGGTCGTTGTTAGTCGCCGGGACACCGGGCTGTGGCGTGACGGTTTGTGACAAAGACGAAATTGTAGCCTAGCCGCCTTTTCCAAGTCAATTAAATAATGACAATCGAAAGCCATTGTTGACTCCTGTTTGGCGAGCGCGTACGGCCGGTCCCCCGCGGCGCGGGCGACAAGCGGAAAGCGACCGTCACAGGCAAGGCGTGGTTGCAATTAACCCAAGCCGCCATTAAACGGTACACGATGGGCGCAGATTTGCCGCGCTACGCGCGCATCATGATTCCTTCTCCCTTGAAAGATGTTCTGGTCTACGGCATCCCTGCCGAGATCCGCGATCGGGTTGCCCCTGGCATGCGCGCGCTCGTGCCGTTGGGCAAACGGACCGTTACCGGCATCATCGCCGACATCCTCCGTGAAAGCCCGATTGCGGAAACGAAAGACATTCTGCGCCTTCCGGACGATCAACCGGTCATGGATGCCGATTTGCTGGAGCTTGTTCGGTGGACGGCGCAGTACTACTTGACGAGCTTTGGCGAAGCGCTTCGAACGATGCTTCCCCCGGGTCTCAAAACCGAGACCAGACAGCTAGTTACACTGGTCGGGGACCCGAGCGACGTTTGCGGTACTTGGGAAAAGAGAATCATCGAAGCGCTTAAGCTGCGGAAAACCCCGGCAAGCCTCAAGGCCTTGCGGCGTCATGTGGCAAGCCGGGAGTTCGAGCGAGCGCTCGCGCGCCTTCGATCGGCGGGAATCGTCGAAGTCCGCGAACGCGCACCGGGAAAGCGGCGCGGCCCGAAGGGTTCCTCGCCGGGCGCCGGACCTGCTGCCGCGCCGGAAAATGTCGTTCTGACCGCGGAGCAGAAGCGTGTATTGGAGCCAATTCAAAGACGTCTTGCGCAGGGCGGTTTCGAGGTTTTTTTACTTCATGGCATAACCGGAAGCGGCAAGACCGAAGTTTATCTGCGCGCAATCGAACAGACACGCGTTTCGGGCCGCCGTAGCCTGATCCTCGTCCCGGAAATCTCGCTCACACCCCAGCTCCTCGCTCACCTGCAGGCCCGTTTTCCCGGAACCGTCGGCGTGCTCCACAGCGCGTTGACCGAGGCCGAACGCCGGAACGAGTGGCGGAACATCTCCCGGGGGAGCG
>DATMBL010000135.1:0-9514 GCA_035559295.1 Candidatus Eiseniibacteriota bacterium | reverse complement strand
CGTCATGATCTCGTAAGTGTGCTTGTGCTTGAGCACCCCGTCCTGATGAATGCCGGCCTCGTGGGCGAACGCGTTGTCGCCGACGATCGGTTTGTTGAGAGGGATGGGGATGCCCGTGACCTGGGACACCAGCCGCGAAGTCGGATAGATCTGTTCCGTCGTAATCCGGGTATCGACGTTGAACAGGTTGCGTCGCGTGCGCAGCGCCATCACGACCTCTTCCAACGAGGTATTGCCGGCGCGCTCGCCGATGCCGTTGATCGTGCACTCGACCTGGCGCGCCCCGTTCGCGACCGCCGCCAGCGAGTTGGCCACCGCCAAACCCAAATCGTTGTGGCAATGCGCGCTCCAGATCACCCGATCCGCGCCGTAGGTTCGCTCGATCAGGTGGTTCACGAGCGAGCCAAACTCGGACGGAATCGCGTACCCGGTGGTATCGGGAACGTTGATCGTTGTGGCGCCCGCACGTATCACTTCCCCGAAGATCTTCACAAGAAAATCCCACGCGCTGCGCGACGCATCCTCGGCCGAGAACTCGATATAGTCGATGTGCTTTTTGGCGAACTGCACCGCCCAGACCGCCGCCTCGAGCACTTCATCGCGCGACATGCGCAGCTTGTGCTTCATGTGAATGTCGGAGGTCGCAATGAAAATATGAATGCCCGGATGCGTCGCGTCGGCGACCGCTTTCAACGCTTTTTCGATATCGCCTTGCTGCGCGCGCGCCAGGCTGACGACGCGCGGCGTTTTAACCTCGCGGCAAACGCGCCGCACCGATTCGAAGTCCCCCTCCGAGGAGGCGGCAAAGCCCGCTTCGATTACATCGACACCGAGTTTTTCCAACTGGCGCGCGATGACAACCTTCTGCTCCACGGTCATGCTCGCGCCGGGCGATTGTTCGCCGTCGCGCAAGGTTGTGTCGAAAATCCGTACGAAGTCAGTCCCTGTCTCGTCGGCTGCCATGGTTGATTCCTCCGTTGCTTCCGTTTCCGGATGCAAAAATAAAAACTCCCGCGGCTTCGCCCGCGGGAGTTTTCTGCAGTCCTTGGGAAAACGGTTTAGGGCAAAGCCCCGGCCGTCCCCAGCTTCTTCTCCCGCCGGGTCCTGTAAAGGGTCCAGCACCATAAGAGCGGGCCGGATAACGTATACAACAGGAAGATCGTGAAATACATAAGCTGGGGCTCTGCGATGATGAATATAATCAAAACAATACCCGAAACCAACATCCAGAATGGGTGCCGCTTGTGGAGATCCGCCTTCTTAAGGCTGAGATAGTGAAAGTTGCTGACCATGAGCCCGGCGAGAACATAGATCTCGAGCAGCAATACCACCTGCTTGCTGGGCGCGCCTTCGCCTCCCAGAAAGTAGTACATGAGCACGGTGGCGCCGATCATTTCGGCGGCGGCGGGAATCGGCAGGCCGACGAAATGGCTCCTTTCGATGCTGAGAATTTGCACGTTGAAACGCGAAAGACGAAGCGCGCCGCATACGACGTAAAGGCAGGCGGCAAGCCAGCCGTACGTGCTCCACGGCACGAGCGCCCAGTAATAAGCGAGGATTGCCGGGGCCACACCGAACGATACGATGTCGGCCAGCGAGTCGAACTCGATGCCGAATTGGCTCGTCGTTCGGGTGAGACGCGCCGCGTAGCCGTCGAGCCCGTCGAGGACGTTGGCGGCGATAATGAACAACGTGGCGTGAACGTACTCACCCTTGAACGTCGAGAGAATCGAAAAGAAACCGCAGATCAGGTTGCCCGCGGTAAAAAGGCTCGGTATCAGGTAGACGCCCCGGCGCAGCTTTTCGGCCTGCATCCGGTGCTTGAGGGAGACGCGGGGCTTGACCCTCCGATGGAGCAGCCTGACCTTGTTGCGCCGACTCTGTTCGGGTTCCGGGATGTTGGTCATAGAAACCTTGCAACGATGGTTTCGCCGCCTTTCACGCGCTCCCCTTCGGTGACGGCGATCTCACAGCCGGGTGGCAAATAAAGATCGGTCCGCGAGCCAAACATAATCAAACCGAAACGTTCGCCGCGCTCCAGAGAATCGCCGGCTTTGACCCGGCAAACGATACGCCGGGCGAGCACGCCGGCGACTTGGACTACGCCGACCTTGCGGCCGTCACGATCGGCGATTCGAAGGGCGTTCTGCTCGTTTTCACGCGAGGCCCGGTCGCGATACGCGGCCAAGAACCGTCCGTGCTGATAGCGCACCTCCTCCACCCGTCCCTCCACCGGCGTGCGGTTGATGTGCACGTCCAATGGCGAGAGAAAAATGCTCAGGCGCACGACCGCGTCTGGGACAAACGGGTCACCTGTTACCGGTACGATGCTCACCACCTTGCCGTCTGCGGGAGCCAGGACCACGCCGCTTTGCCGCGGCGGATGGCGGTCCGGATCGCGGAAGAAGCCGGCAAATCCCAACGTCAGCAAGGTGAATAGTCCGGCCGGACCGTTCCATCCCGCCACGAACATGCCCGCGGCGAGCATCGCCGACGCCACGATCAGCGGGTATCCTTCCCTGGCGATTTTGATCCGGGGCCGGACGGAACTCCATCCCGTCTCGCGGGTGTTTTCACTGAACTGTGACATTTAAATGCCGTGACCCGCAGCGCTTCCCGTCCAAATCCCTGGAAAGATAAGACCTTCTCGCGCCAAGGGCGCAAAGACATAATTCCTTTTCTCTCAAACCTTGGCGTCCTTTGCGTTCTTTGCGCGAGATATCTCCTTCTTGGTTGCGGCTCTGCCGCGCTACGCTCTTTGTGTTCGTAGTGGTTATTTTCTTCTCTCCAATGCTTAGGGCGATCGGAAACGAGGCCAAAGCGCGCCTTGCTAGCCGCTGGCTTGCGCTCGAACTTCAACGCTTCAATTCTTGCTCTTATCAACCAACCGATTCTGCGCGAGCCACGGCATCATCGACCGGAGATTTTCACCGACCCGCTCGATCGGATGGTTCGCCGCCTCTTTCCGCAGCTCGCTGAAATGGGGCATGCCGCAACGGTACTCGTTGATCCATTCTTCGGCGAACCGGCCGGACTGGATATCCTTGAGGAGGTTCTGCATCGCGCGGCGCACTTCGGGTCCGATCACGCGTTTGCCGCGGGTAAGATCGCCGTACTCGGCCGTGTTGCTGATCGAGTAGCGCATATTGGTCAGCCCCCCTTCATAGATCAAGTCGACGATCAGCTTGACTTCGTGTACGCATTCAAAATACGCCATCTCGGGCGGGTAGCCCGCATCGACCAGCGTTTCATACCCGGCCTGAATGAGCGCGGTAAGACCCCCGCAAAGAACCGCCTGCTCGCCAAACAGATCGGTTTCAGTCTCATCTTTGAATGTCGTCTGGATCACAGCCGCCCTGGCGCCCCCGATCGCGCTGGCGTACGCAAGCCCCACCTGCGTGGTGTCGCCGGAAGGGTCCTGGTGAACCGCGAGTAAACAGGGCACGCCTCTCCCTTTCAGGTATTCGCTCCTAACGAGATGGCCCGGGCCCTTGGGCGCCACCATAAAGACGTTCACGTCCCGCGGCGGCACGATGCGCTTGAAGTGGATGTTAAAACCGTGGCCGAAGGCCAGGTAGTTGCCGGCTTTCAATCCTGGTTTGATTTCTTTCTCGTAAGCTTCGCCCTGGAGCTCATCGGGTAGGAGGATCATGATGATATCCGCGGCTGCGGCCGCTTCGGCCGTTTCGACGACGCTCAGACCCGCAGCCGTGGCCTTCGGCCACGATGCGCTCCCTTTGCGTAGCCCGACGATGACCTCGACGCCCGAGTCCCGTAGATTGTTGGCGTGCGCGTGTCCCTGGCTGCCGTAGCCCAGGACCGCGACTTTTTTTCCTTGGAGCCGACCGAGATCGGCGTCGCGATCGTAGTAGACCTGCATCTTAACCCTCCCAAAAATCCTTGTTCAGCTTAACGGCTGCCCCTGGCACGTTCAACCCGACTCGACTGTGAGCCGCCCGGATCACGGCGCCCGCCCTATTGCTTTTCCTTGTCTTTCGCGTCCATCAGTTCGACGAATGCCCGCAGGATGTCGCTCGTGGAGATGATCCCGACCAACTCGTTTCGCTCGAGCACGGGTAAGGCGCCGATCTTCTGTTTGAGGAGTAGGCGCGCCGCTTCTTCGATCGGCGTCTCGGGTGAAACCGTGATGACTTCCGAAGTCATCGCCGACTGAACCTTGGCCACGATATTGCGGCCATGCGCCCGGAGGTCGCGATCGGTGAGAATGCCGAGCAGTCGGCCATTCTCAACCACCGGAAGCTGTCGAAACCCGCCCGCGCGAAGCTTGTCCTGAGCCTGCGCCAGCGTGTCGCCGGGAAACACCGTACTGGGGTGTTTGGTCATACGATCGCCAACGGTCATTTTCGAAACCTCCATCGTCATTCGGGCCAGTGGCAGGCGGCGTTGCGGCGGCCCCGCGCCCGTGATCGGCCGGCCTTCGGACCCACGGAGTTCGCAGTCGGAACCGCCTTTTTCGCCGGATTGTGCCACCGCCGCCGGTCAAGCGTCAAGGAACGTCTTTCGCGTACAGGACCGCCGAGCCCGGAGAAAAATAAGGATCGTTGCCAGTGAAGGGCGCTTGCTCGAGAGGAGCGCGATTCGACCCGCCGTTCGCTCAGCCGAGATTACGTCTTCAGAAGCGCGGGCTCGCGGCGTGGAGAGGTCGTGCGTGCCGCCTCGCGGGCGATCGCGATCCGGCCGGTCCGAACCAGCTCTTTGATCCCGAGGGGCCTCAACAGGTTGATCAGAGCCTCGACCTTGTCGACGTCGCCGGTGATCTCGATCGTGTAAGTCGTGGGGGAGGAATCGACGATCTTTGCGCGAAAAATATCCGCGATTCGGATCGCCTCGTCTCGATGTTCGGCCCGCGCGTGGACCTTGATGAGCGCCGTTTCACGGTCGAGGTAATGCGTTTCGGTGAGATCGACGACTTTCAACACTTCGACCACTTTGTTGAGTTGCTTCATGATCTGCTCGATAATGCGATCGTCGCCGTTGGTCACGATCGTGATCATCGACGTGGTCGGGTCGAGCGTCGGCGCAACGGAAAGGCTTTCGATGTTGTACCCCCGCGCACTGAACAGGCCAGCCACTCTGGCCAACACGCCGAACTTGTTCTCGACGAGAACCGATATGATATGTTCCATCTCGATCGTTTAGGAGCACCGTTGCCGCGCCGCTTTGGGTCTTCGGCCGCCCCCTCAGGCCGGCAGAACCCCTTCACCCTCCTCGATGCGTTTTTTGTGCGTGTTGCCCTTCTTGGTTTGCCTGAGTTCCGGCGGATCCTCGAGCATCATTTCGTGGTGCGCGCCGCCCGCGGGGATCATCGGATAACAGTTTTCGTACGGGTCGGTGTCGATGTCCATCAGCACCGGACCCTTATGGCGCAGCCCCGCGTGCAACACGCTCTCGACTTCGGAAGGTTTCGCCGCTTTCAACCCGAGAATGCCGTAGGCCTCCGCCAATTTGACGAAATCGGGTATCTTGCCGAGGTAGCTCGCCGCGTAGCGGCCCTCGTAAAAGAGATCCTGCCATTGCCGGACCATGCCGTGAAAACCGTTGTTGAGCAAAACGATCTTAACTGGGAGCTTGTGTTCCACCGCCGTCGCGAGCTCCTGCAGATTCATCTGAAAGCTTCCCTCGCTCGTGATGCAAACAACGGTTTTTTCCGGGAACGCCTTTTGCGCGCCGAGCGCGGCGGGGAAGCCGAACCCCATCGTCCCCAAGCCGCCGGACGTCAGCCAGGTGCGCGGTTTCTTGCCCTTGAAGTACTGCGCCGCCCACATCTGATGTTGGCCCACGTCGGTCGCGATGATCGCCTCGTGTTTGGTGAGTTCGTAGAGTTTCTCGATCACGTATTGCGGCTTGGTCACGCTGTCGTCCTGGTGATACGACAGCGGGTGGGTCGCGCGCCATTCCTCGACTTGTTTCAACCAGGGCGCGCGCAGCGCTTTCATTTCCGCCGGGTTACCGTCCATCGAGCGCAGGATGACATTGAGTTGCCGCAGCACATGTTTCACGTCGCCCACGATCGGTATATGGGCGTGAAACGTCTTCTTAATTGAAGTCGGATCGATATCGATGTGAATGACACGCGCTTCCGGGCAGAACTCCGACAATTTGCCCGTTACCCGGTCGTCGAAGCGAGCGCCGACCGCGATCAGGAGATCGGCGTGGTGCATCGCCATGTTCGTCCAGTAACCGCCGTGCATGCCGAGCATTCCGAGCGAGAGCGGATGGGTTCCGGGGAAGCTTCCCAGCCCCATCAGCGTCATCGTTACCGGAATCTGGGTGATCTCGGCGAGCTCGAGGACCTCGTCGGCCGCATCGGAGAAAATCGCCCCGCCGCCCACGTACAGGATCGGCTTCTTGGCTTTCATGATCTCGTCGGCGGCTTGCTTGATCTGATGCTTGTTGCCGGTAATCGTCGGGTTGTAGCCGCGCAGGTGAACCTCGTCGGGGTACTTGAACTCCGCCTTGTCCGTGCTCACGTCCTTGGGAATATCGACGAGCACCGGCCCCGGCCTGCCGCTCTGCGCGATGTAAAACGCCTCCTTGATTGTTTGCGCCAACTCGTTCACGTTTTTCACGAGCACGTTGTGCTTCGTGCACGGACGACTGATGCCGACATTGTCGGCTTCTTGGAAGGCGTCGTTGCCGATCAGGTTGGTCGAGACCTGGCCGGTAAAAGCCACCAGCGGAACCGAGTCCATGTACGCATCGGCCAGGCCGGTAACGATGTTGGTCATCCCGGGACCCGAAGTTACCAACACCACCCCTGCTTTGCCCGTCGCCTTGGCATACCCCTCCGCCATATGGGCCGCTCCCTGCTCATGACGGGTGAGGACGACTTCGATATCCTTCTGCTGACAGAGGACATCGAAGATCTTCAGGACCACGCCGCCCGGAAGACCAAAAACGGTCTTGACGTTTTCCTGCCTGAGCGACTCGACGAATATCTCGGCTCCGGTTTTCTTCATGGTCGTTCCTATTGTGACGGGTTCGCCTGGCGATAGCGCCCGAGAATCTCCATCATTTTGTCTTTTCCCGCAAGTTTCATTTTCTGCAAACGCTTCTTTTCAATTTCTTCATCGGCCGAAAGGTGTAGCTTGTGTTGGTATTCAACGAGTTTCCGCTCCAACTCGCGATGCTCCTCATAGTATTTTTTCAGCTCGGGATCTTTGTCCAAAAGCGAGACGATAGCCTGTTCTTCTCTGCTTTCCATAGGCGAGCCTCCTCGTTGATACGGGTTTTGTTGCGCCTCAATCTAGCTTACGGCCTATTCTTTGTCAACGTTGTTTTATATCGGTATTTCAACAACTTACCTAAATTTAGCCACCTTGTACTCGGCGTCCGATGGACGGATATAAACCGGCGCCAGCTCGCGCGCGGAGGTGACTTTGCCCCGCTCGAACTTCTCGGCGCCGACCAATGCAACCGCGGCGCCGACCGACAGTGCAGCGGCCGCTTCGGCGAGATGCGCGCGCATACCCAACGTCTCGACGAGAACCGCGCGGTACGCTTCTGCGCCCTCACCGGCGAAGAGATACGGCCTCGAGCCCGCGATCCGCTCTGCGCGGTGGAGAAAATCATGCAGCGGCGCCACCGCGTCCGGCATCAAGCGCGTCAGGCGGCCGGCTGAGTTTTCAAACAGCGCAGCATAAACTTCGTTTTTTCGGGCATCGAGCAGGGGGCAAACGACGCCGTCCCAGGCGCCCGCGCCTCGCGCGAGGGCACGCAGAGTGGAAACGCCGACAACCGCGGTCTCCGAACCGTAGGCGATGCCTTTGACCGCGCTCAGGCCGATTCTCAGCCCGGTGAACGATCCCGGGCCGATCGACACCGCCAGCGCCGAGAGATCGTTGAGCGCGACCCCGCATCGATGCAAGACCGTGTCGATCAGTGGGAGAAGAACCGTGGCGTGCTTACCGGCATGAACGCCGCTTCCCGCGCGACTCGTACCGTCAGCGGCCTCCTGGGCGACGACAACGCCATTTTCGACCAGCGCCACGCTGGCGACAGCCGTTGCCGTGTCGAGCCCGAGAATCCTCATCCGCCGACCTGCTTTTCGAAGAACCGAGCGATGTCGTTATAAAATGCATAGACCATCAAGAGCATCAAGAGAAAGATTCCTACTTGCTGCGCCATCTCGCGATGGCGCGGTGCCAGGGGCCGGCGGATCACCGCTTCGACGAGAAAGAACAGCAGGTGGCCGCCGTCGAGCACGGGAACGGGCAGGAGATTGAGAACACCAAGGTTGATGCTCAGCACGGCGAGAAAAGCGAGAAAGCTTCCGATTCCCTCTTGCGCCTGTTGTCCCGCCATCTGCGCGATGAGAATCGGCCCGCCGATGTTGCGCGGCGAGACCTCGCCGACGATCATCTTGTAGAGCGCGACGAGCGTCAATTTGGAATACTCATAGGTCTGTTCGACCGCTCGGACGACGGCCAGGCCCGGGGCGCCTCTTTCGATCGACACCTGGCTGCCGATGCCGATCATCCACTCCTCGCGCGGCTCGCCAAAGATATTACGCCCTTCTTTTTTGATCGGCCGAATAGTCACCGTCCGTTCGTCGCCGTCCCGCCGGATGCGCACCGCTAACGGCGCGCCGCCGCTTTCTTTGATGGTCCGCGAAAGCTGCTCCCATTCACTTACGGGCCGTCCGTTGATCGCCACGATGCGATCGCCTTTTTGCAAACCCGCCTGCGCCGCCGGCGAGCCGCTTTCGACCGCGCCCACCTGATTGGTCAGCACCGGAACTCCGTAGAACACGAAAACGAGCAACAGCAGGAGAACGGCGAGAAACAGATTGAACCCGGGTCCGGCCGCCACGATCGCCGCGCGTTTGATCAGGCTCTTGTGCGCGAAGGAGCGCTCGAGGTCGCCGGGCTGCACCTGATCGTCCGGATCTTCCCCGACCATCTTCACGTAGCCGCCCAACGGAAAGGCGCTCAACGCGTACTCCGTCTCGCCCTTTTTTTTGACCCAGAGCTTGGGACCGAAGCCGACCGAGAACGTGAGCACGCCCACACCCGCCAATTTGGCGAAAAGAAAGTGGCCGAACTCGTGCACGACGATCAAAACCCCGAGACCGATGACCGCGGCGGCAATCGAGTAAATCACGTTTTCCATTCACGACTCTCCTTTGACGTGCATTCAGCGGATCAGCGCTCGCGCCCGCTCCCGCGCCCAGCGATCGGCCTCGAGAACCGCTTCAAGCTCCTGCGGACGTTCGACCGAGTGGTGATTCATCGTCTTTTCAATTATACGATGGATATCTCGAAAACCAATCCTCCGATCGAGGAAGGCCTCGACGGCGACTTCGTTGGCCGCATTCAACACTGCGGGCATGGTGCCGCCTTGCGCCAGGGCCCGGTACGCGAGCGCCAGCGCCGGATAGCGCCGCTTTTCGACCGGCATGAAATTGAGCTCGCGCTGTTTGGTCACGTCGAGCGTTTCCCAACCGCCGGCCAAGCGGTTGGGATAAGCCAGCGCGTAGGCGATCGGAATGCGC
>DATMBL010000134.1:0-2872 GCA_035559295.1 Candidatus Eiseniibacteriota bacterium | reverse complement strand
GCTTGCCGCGAAACCGACGCCGTGCCCGAAGGGGAGTTTCCGATGTTTGTCCGTCCAGCGCGCGCGTTCCGCGACGCGCTCGATACACTCCCGGAGCCCGGTGGTGCCAACCCTCAAGCCGTTCACTGTCACGGTGTTGGGTTCGACGAGTTGCCGGAGCCTTAATTGGATCGGGTCGATACCGAGTTTTTCCGCTATTTCATCGAGTTGGATTTCGATGGCAAAGCGCGGCTGGGGCGTGCCGTGGCCGCGCTTGGGCCCGCACGGCGGCTTGTTCGTGAACACGCGCACGCCGTCGAATTTGTAAGCGGGCAACCGATAGGTCACCGTCTGCAACGCCCCGGTATAGTAGACCGTGGCGAGGCCGTAGCTGCTGTAACCGCCGCCGTCGAGAAAACTCTTGAAGTGCATCGCTTGCAGCGAGCCGTCGCTCTTGACTCCGGTCTTGATCCACATCTTCACCGGATGGCGGCCGCGATGCACGTAAAACGTCTCTTCGCGCGTGAGCGTGATCTTGACCGGCCTTCCGGTGATCATCGAGAGCTTGGCGGCGCAGATCTCGTGCGAAAACGGATCGCTCTTGCCCCCGAAACCGCCGCCGACCGGCGTGGCGATCACGCGAATCCGCTTCTCGGGCAACTCGAGCACCTTCGCCAGCGCGCGGTGCACGTAATGGGGCGTTTGCGTCGAAGACCAAACCGTGAGTTTGCCATCGGGGGCGTACGCGGCGACGGCGCAGTACTGCTCGATCGGCAGGTGCGTGTTGCCCTGATAGAAGAACGCGCCCTCAAAGATGTGCTCGGCTTGGGCGAAAGCGGTTTGGACGTCGCCGAATTCCAGCGCCACGACTTTTTGAATGTTGGCGCGGCGGTTCCAACTGTGAATGCGCTCGCTCGCTTCCGCCGAGGCCAGCGCCTCTTCGATGGAAAGGACGGGCTTTAACACCTCGTATTCGACGTCGATCGCCGCGAGCGCGCGATCCGCCAAAGCCTCGGTGGCCGCGACGACCGCGGCCACCGGATCGCCGACATACCGCACCTTGTCGAGCGCCAGCGCCTCTTCGTCTTGCGTCGAGGGCATGATGCCGAATCTGACCGGCAGGTCCTTGCCCGTAATCACGGCGTAAACGCCCGTCAGTCGCTCGGCGCGTTCGGTATGGATTGCGCGAATGCGCGCATGCGCGTGGGGACTGCGCAGCAGCTTCGCGTAAAGCATCTGCGGCAAATGCAGGTCGTCGGCATACACCGTCGCGCCGGCGCATTTCGCCAGCGCGTCGATTTTCTCGAGCGGTTTGCCGATAACCGAAAAATTCTTCTTTTTCATTCTTTCAAGCGACTTGATCGCTTCAAAAATCTCCCCTGCCCCTCGTTTCCGAACAGGGAAACTCGCGCTCGAGACGGGGGTTGGCCAAACGCCTACAGAGCAAAGCCGTGCTTCCCTTTCTCGCGGTTATCCCCCTTTGGACAAAGCGGAGGAAGGGGCGTTTTGCATTCGGGCGATTTCCTTTGCGGCCGCCTCCACGGCTTCCAGGATCTTCGTGTAGCCCGTGCAGCGACAGAGATTTCCCGACAGGGCCTGACGGATCTCGTCCCGCGACGGGCGAGGGTTCTTATCGAGCAGAGCCTTGGCCGTGAGCAGGATGCCGGGAATGCAATAACCGCATTGCGCTGCGCCGAGCGCGGCAAAACTCTGCTGCAGCGGATGCGGCCGCGCCTCCTCCATCATTCCCTCGACGGTGACGATCGCATGGTTCTCGGCCTCGATCCCCAGCATGAGGCAGGAGAGCACGGGCTCGCCGTCGAGCAGCACGGCGCAGGTCCCGCATTCACCGAGTTCGCAACCGTGTTTCGTCCCGGTCAGGCGAAGGTCTTCGCGCAGCACCTCCAAGAGCGTTTTGTTGATTTCGCTCGCGACCTCCCGAACCTCGCCGTTTACGTTGAGCTGCAGCAGCCGCCTCCGCCGTTGCTCGCGGTCGCCGTTCTTGCCCGGTGTGCGTTTTGCCATCAGCTTCTCGCGGATTTGAAGAACCGTCGCGCCTTGAGTTCGAAGCGTGGCAGCGCGCCGGGAGACACGATCTCCACGACGGGTCGAACGCCCAGGGCCGAGCGAATCCTTTCGCTCAGTTCCGCGCCGATTGCCGTGACGGTGACGCACCCGGGGCGCGGCTCCGCCGTGATCTTCAACTCCGTTAAGCCCGGCGTCTGGACCGCTTCGATACGAAACTCGTCGATTTCCTGGATCTGCCTTACGATCCTCTCGATTGCGCTCGGGTAGACGTTCACGCCTCGGATGACCACCATATCATCCACCCGCCCCAACACACCACCGCGCAAAAACAAGTAGGGCCTTCCGCACGGACACGGCTCGTGACTCGGCCGGACCACGTCTCCGGTCCGATAACGAATCACCGGGCTGCCGATCCTTCCCAAGTTGGTCATGACCAACTCGCCTTCCGCATCGTCAACTACCGGCTTCCCGGTTTTCGGATCGACGACCTCGGCGATGAACTCACGTTCGTTTACATGCACGCCGCCGGGCTGAAGCTCGCACTCGAAGCCGAACGCGCCCACCTCGGTTGCGCCCGGGTGGTCGAAGCAACGGCCGCCCCATGCTTCCTCGATTCGCTTCTTGGTGCTCGGAATGCTGGCGCCGGGCTCGCCTGCATGAATGCTCGCGCGAATGGGAACCTGTCGTGGGAGATCGATATCGAGTTTTTTCGCTTCAGCCGCCATGTGCAGGGCGTATGTCGGCGTGCACACTAGAATCGTGGCGCCGCAGTCAACGATCGCGCGCAGCCGCTGCGCCGTCGATTGGCCGCCCCCGGAAAGCGCCAACGCGCCGAGCTTGCGCGCGCCCTCCCAGCCGGCCCAAA
>DATMBL010000133.1:0-10285 GCA_035559295.1 Candidatus Eiseniibacteriota bacterium | reverse complement strand
TGGCCGCCGCCGACGGCTATGACATCGCAATCGGGGAGGTCGGAGGCACAGTCGGCGACATAGAAGGTCTGCCGTTTCTCGAAGCGATCCGGCAGTTTGCCTGGGACTGGGGGCGGGAGAACGTGCTCTATGTCCATCTCACGCTCGTGCCGTACATCACCGGCGGTGGAGAGCTCAAGACCAAACCAACCCAACACAGCGTCAAAGAGCTCACCGGTCTCGGTATCCAGCCCGACATTCTGTTGTGCCGCACCGACCGTTTTCTCGACCGCAAGATCAAGGCGAAAATCGCGCACTTCTGCAACGTCAAAGAGGAGTCGGTGATCACCGCCAAAGACGTCGAGTGGATCTATGAAGTCCCGTTGGTGTTCCACGAGGAGGGGCTGGATGCGCAGATCGTGGAAAAGCTTCACATGTGGACCGGCGCGCCGAACCTGCAGCGGTGGCGCAGGATCGTGCAGGTGTTGAATAACCCGAAGTCCGTGGTGCGGATTGCCGTCGTGGGCAAATACATGAGCCTGCGCGAGTCTTACAAGAGTCTGTTCGAAGCGCTCGTCCACGGGGGCATCGCCAACGAGACCAAAGTCGAGATCGACTGCGTCGAAGCCGAAAAGATCGAGGAGGGAGGAGCCGATCAGCTGTTGCGTCACGCCGACGGCATCCTCGTCCCCGGTGGCTTCGGGGAGCGCGGCAGCGAGGGGAAAATCGAGGCGGTGCGCTATGCGCGCGAGAATCAGGTCCCGTTCTTCGGGATCTGTCTCGGGATGCAGATGGCCGTCGTTGAATTCGCGCGCGATGTCTGCGGGCTAACAGGCGCCAGCTCGAGCGAATTCGACCCGCAAACCCCGCATCCGGTGATTCACCTGATGGAAGCGCAGAAGGCGCTCGAGAGCAAAGGCGGCACGATGCGCCTGGGGGCGTATCCTTGCGTGCTCCAGGAGGAGAGTCTCGCGTTGAAGATGTACGGACGGAAGCGCATCTCGGAGCGCCATCGACACCGCTACGAGTTCAACAATTCGTACCGGCGGCAGTTCGAAAGCAAGGGCATGGTTTTGAGCGGCGTATCGCCGGATGGAGAATTGGTGGAAATAATCGAAATGCAAAATCACCCTTGGTTCTTGGGATGCCAGTTTCATCCGGAATTCAAGTCCCGTCCGATGGATGCCCACCCCCTGTTTAAAGGCTTCATCCGCGCAGCCCTGCAGAAGCGACAGATCACGACCGAAACACCGCGGATCAAGATCGCCCGCAGCTGATCTCGTCCTCGTCGGGATTACAGAGATTCCATGAATAGAGTATCCTTTGTTTGGCTACTCGGAGGAGGCTTCCAGCGCTTGCCGTTCCTCGAATTGGAGGCCTGCAATGTCATAGCCCGGAGCGGCTGAATAACCGGGTCGCGCACTGAATCGAGACTATGAAGACGCGAACCGTCAGGGTAGGACCCATCGAAGTCGGCTCCGGACATCCCCTCGCCGTGATCGCGGGCCCTTGCGTGATCGAAAGCAGGGAGATGGCGCTCAGGCATGCCGAGGCGCTCAAGCGAGCCGCCGAGCGGGCGGGCGTGCCCTACATCTTCAAATCCTCCTTCGATAAAGCGAATCGCTCCTCACTCGAATCATACCGCGGCCCCGGATTGGAGCGCGGGCTCGAAATCCTCGCCGAAGTGAAGCGACAGCTAGGCGTCCCGGTTTTGACCGACGTCCATGAGCCGGGACAGGTCGAGCGCGTTCAACAGGTTGCCGATATCCTCCAGATTCCGGCGTTTCTCTGCCGCCAGACCGACCTGGTCATCGCCGTGGCGCGATCGCAAAAGGCCGTCAATGTCAAGAAGGGACAGTTTCTCGCGCCCTGGGACATCCGCAACGTGATTGCCAAGATCGTCTCGACGGGGAACCAGCAGATATTGCTCACCGAACGCGGGGTGTCCTTTGGGTACAACAATCTGGTTTCCGACATGCGATCGTTGGTCGCGATGCGCGAAACGGGGTACCCCGTGGTTTTTGACGCGACTCACAGCCTTCAGCTACCGGGCGGGTTGGGGCATGCTTCGGGTGGCGAGCGCAAGTACATCGGCCCGCTCGCGCGCGCGGCGGTTGCCGCCGGCACCGACGTCCTGTTCATGGAGGTGCACGAAGATCCGGAGCGGGCGTTGAGCGACGGGCCAAACTCTCTGCCGCTCGGCGATTTCGAGAGCCTGCTGCGCACGGTTAAGGAAATCGATGCCCTGGTCAAAGAAGCGATCTAGCATGGGCCGAGCCGAGATTCTTGAGCGCGCCCGAGAGGTGCTTCGCCTCGAGGCAAAGGGAATCGCGGATCTGGTAAACCGTCTCGACGGGAGCTTCGTTGAAGCGGTGGAAACCCTCCATGATTGCGCCGGCAAAGTGGTCGTTACCGGGGTCGGCAAGTCGGGGCTCATCTGCCGGAAGATCGCGGCCACGCTTGCGAGCACCGGCACGCCGTCGTTTTTCCTCCACTCGGCGGACGGCGTGCACGGCGACCTGGGGATGGTCATGCGCGGGGACGTTATATTGGCACTATCGAACAGCGGTGAAACCGAAGAGATCTTAAAGCTGCTGCCGCATTTCAAGCTCCACCGGTTGAAGCTGATAGCCATGACGGGCAGACCCGATTCCACTTTGGCCAAGGCCGCCGATGTGGTGCTGAACGTCGCCGTCGAGGAGGAGGCCTGCCCGCTCGGCCTGGCTCCGACGGCGAGCACGACGGCCGCGTTGGCGATGGGCGACGCGCTGGCGGTCGTGCTCTTACAGAAGCGCGGTTTCAACGAGGAGGATTTCGCGATGCGTCATCCGGGAGGGATTCTCGGTCGCCGCCTGCTGCTGCGAGTCCAGGACCTGATGCACCGGGGCGACGAGATTCCCCTGGTCGGCGAAGACACTCGAATGAAGGAGGCGCTCTTCGAGATCACCTCCAAGCGCCTGGGCGTTACGGGAGTGATCGATGCCGCGGGAAGCTTGGTCGGCGTCATCACCGACGGTGACCTCCGGCGGGGCCTGGAGCGAAAAGGCGATATCTTTCAACTCAGCGCGAAAGAGATGATGACCCGCGAACCGAAGACGATTCCCGCCGAGACGCTCGCCGTCGAAGCGGTCGCGGTCATGGAACACTACATGATCACGTCGCTGTTCGTGTTGGCGGACGGCAGTCACAAACCGATTGGCATCATTCATCTCCACGATCTGCTGAAAGCCGGCATCGTGAACTAACAGTGAACCGCATTCCGGCCGCTGTCCGCAAGAAAGCCGAGGTCATCAAGTTGCTCCTCCTCGACGTCGACGGTGTGCTCACCGACGGCGCGATCATCGTGAACGATCGAGGAGTCGAAACGAAACACTTTCACGTGCGCGACGGCCAGGGAATCGCGCTGCTCGTGATGGCCGGCGTCCAAGTCGGTTTGATTACCGGCCGGTCATCCAAAGCCGTCGGCCTGCGGGCGCAAGAACTCGGGATCAAACTCGTCTATCAGGGGAGGCGAAACAAACTCCACGCCTATGAAGCGATCAAAAAAAAGACCGGGCTTTCCGACGCGGAGATCGCCTATGTTGGCGACGATATCGTCGATTTGCCGGTGCTCGCGAGAAGCGGTCTCGCGGTTGCAGTAGCCGATAGCTGGTCCGGGCTGAGAACGAAGGTCGATTACGTCACGCGCCAGCCGGGAGGAAAGGGCGCGGTGAGGGAAGTGTGCGAGTTGTTGTTGCGCGCCCAGGGTAGGTACGCGAGCCTCGCTCAGACGCGCGGAACCCGGTAGAAAGCAAATTTCATGCCGCTTGCTTTACACGATTTGAAAAGGGTGGTATTTTTGAGCCTGATTCGAGCTTGAGATGCGCAAACGCACACGGCTAGTGCTGCTCCTGGTGATCGTGTTCTCGCTGGGCGCGGTGACCTACAAGATTTTCGACACGATCGTGATGAACAAGGCCCGGGAGATCCAACGCAACCCGCTCAAGGCCTTGGATTATCTTCCCGAATCGGCGCTGAGAATCAAAGACTTTCATCGTGCGAAAGTCGAAGACGGGCGAAAAGTCTGGGAGCTCTACGGCGATGAGGCGAATTATTCGAAAGAGCAGCGCGAGGCGGTCATCAAGAACCCGCGGTTTTACTACTATGATAAGGATGGCGAGACGGCCGAAACCCTGGGAGAGCAAGCACGGTTGTTTTTGACCGAAACGGACCTGGAGAAATTGCAACTGCAGGGTGGCGTGCGCGTGAGCTATCAGGACTTCGTGCTGGACGCCGAAGAGGCGTTTTACTACCCCGCCAAAGAACAGATCGTCTTTCCCGGAAAAGTCACCATGTCCGGCGACGGCTTCTACGTCGAGGGCTCAAGCATGGAGGTCGATCTGGCGGGACAGACGGTGCGGCTCGAGCGCGACGTCAAGACCACGCTCGAGCCCGATACGCTCGCCAAACGAAAAAACCCGGGCGGAAGGAGCTAGGCGCCGTGAAGCGATGCATCATGATAGCCGCCGTTGCGTTGTGCTCGCTTCTGCCGGGGTGGGCTGGCCCGGGTCGGGCCGCGTCGGCCAAGCCGGAACCGGCAAAGAAGTCGGAGAGCCAAGGATTCGAATTCAACAAGAAAGATCCCATTTACATTACCGCCGATTGGATGGAGGTGGATCAAAAGAAGCAAACGATCACCTACAAAGGGCGCGTCGTCACCGTTCAGGCGGATATGACGATGCGGAGCCACACTTTGACCGCCTATTACGATCCGGAGATGAAGCGCATCAAGCAGATCGTCGCGGAAGGGAAAGTCCAAGCCGTTCAGGGCACGCGCATGGCGACCGGAGAGAAGGCCGTTTTCGACGATCAGGCGAAAACCATTACGCTTACGGGAAGCCCGGTCATGCGGCAGGGCAACAGCCAGGTCACGGGCACGAAGATCGTTTACTATATCGAGCAGGATCGGGCCGTCGCCGAGGGCAAGGATCAGGCGCGGGTACGGGCGACGATCTTTCCCGAGGAGCTACAACAGCAGGAAAAAGCCCAACCGGGCTCAACCGACGAGAAATGAGCGTGCTCAAAGCAGAGTCGGTGGTAAAGTCCTTCAATGGTCGTTGCGTTGTGAGCGGAGTCAACCTCGAGATCCAGGGCGGCGAAGTGGTCGGTTTACTCGGTCCCAACGGCGCGGGCAAGACGACCACGTTCCACATGATCGTGGGATTGGTGCAGCCCGATCAGGGAAGGGTGCTTTTGAACCAGGAGGATTTGACCGGCGAACCCATTTATGAGCGTGCCCGCGCCGGCATCAGCTATTTGCCCCAGGAGTCCTCGGTGTTTCGCCGCCTTACGGTGGAGGAAAACCTGCTCGCGATCCTGCAGACGCTCGACCTGAACCAGGACGAGCAGCAACAGCGATGTCAGGCGCTGATGAAAATGTTAGGCATCTCGCACCTGGCGAAAAACAAGGCGTTTACCCTTTCGGGGGGAGAAAGACGCAGGGTCGAAATCGCGCGCGCGCTCGTGCTGTCGCCCTATTTCGTTCTTTTGGACGAACCCTTCACCGGCGTGGATCCGATCGCGGTGGCGGAAATCCAGAAGATCATTCGGTCCTTGACCAAAAGCGGCATCGGCATTCTCATCACCGACCACAACGTGCGAGAGACCCTTGGAATTTGCGACCGGGCCTATATTCTGAACGAGGGAGTCGTGCTCGAAGAGGGAACTCCCGAGACGATCGCTGCCAGTCCGAAAGCGCGCCAGTTCTACTTGGGAGAGGGTTTTAAGTTCTAACATGGCTCTGGAGATTCGACAGGTTCAAAAACTCGCCCAACAGCTGGTCATGACGCCGCAGTTGCAGCAGGCGATTAAACTGCTGCAGCTCTCCCGGGTCGAGCTGCAAGAGATGATTTCCAAGGAGCTCCAGGAAAACCCGGTGCTGGAGGAGGGCACGGCGGAAGAAGGCGAGGCGCCCGAACAACCCAAGGCCGAAACGCAACCCGAAGCGCCCGACAGCATCGCGGAAGCGGCGCTCAATCGGGAACTCTCGGCGGTGGACAAGATCGGCACGCTCGACTGGCAGGAGTATCTCGATACGCACTCCAACGCGATCCACGGCTCGCTCACGGCGGAAGCGACCTCCGAGGAGGGGGATGCGCCGCCGTCCTGGGAAAACAGTCTCACGAAAAAAACCTCGCTCGAGGATCACCTGATCTGGCAACTCCGGCTGTCGAGAATCTCGCCGCGAGAAGAGGCGATCGGCCTCTACATCATCGGCAACCTCGACGAGAACGGCTATCTGGCGCTGCCGCTCGAAGAGGTCTGCCGCGTCACGGGGTGCGCGGGTGAAGAAGCCGAAGCGGTGCTCAAGCGCATTCAGTTTTTCGATCCGGTCGGCGTTGCGGCGCGCGACTTGAGGGAATGCCTGTTGGCGCAGCTCGAAAACCTCAACCTCAAGGATAGCCTGGCCGCCCGGATCGTTTCGGGCTACCTCGGCCATCTGGAATCGAAGCGCTACGAAAAACTAGCGCGCGAATTGGGCGTCGGGGTGGATGAGATCGCGGCGGCGGCGCACCTGATCGGGTCGCTCGAACCGAAGCCGTCGCGCGGTTTCGAGCAGGAAGAAATTCGTACGGTCCTGCCGGACGTGTTCGTCGAAAAAATCGGCAATGAGTACGTCATTTACTTGAACGACGACGGCGTGCCCCGGCTGCGCGTGAGCTCGCTCTATCGCCGCATGGCGGGGCAAAACGGCGCCGAAGAAGAACAGGCGCGGCAGTATCTGCAGGAAAAAGTGCGCGCGGCGACGTGGCTGATCAAGAGCATCCAGCAACGCCAGCAAACCCTCTATCGCGTGACCCAGAGCATCTTTAAATTCCAGCAGGAGTTTCTCGAGCACGGTGTGAGTCATCTCAAGCCGATGGTGCTGAGAGACGTGGCCGAAGACATCCACATGCACGAATCGACCGTGAGCCGGGCCACGGCGAACAAGTACGTCCACACCCCTCAGGGGCTCTTCGAACTCAAGTTTTTCTTCCAGAGCGGACTTCGGGCCGGCAACGGCGAGGACGTGGCGAGCGAAAGCGTGAAGGAGAAGATACGGGCCATCATCGCTTCGGAAGACCCGAGAAAACCCTACAGCGACCAGCACATCGCCGCGCTCCTCTCCCAAGATGCGATCGACATCGCGCGCCGCACGGTCGCCAAGTACCGGGAGGCCATGGGTATTCTGCCGTCGTCGAAACGCCGCCAGCCCTACTTTCGCAAGTAGCCGGAAGCCGCCGTCGATGAGCGAAGTGAGCGTCAGCGTGGCTTTTCGCCATCTCGAACCGACGAACGCGCTCAAACGATACGTCGAAGACAAGATCCATAGGATCGGCAAATACTTTGCGCGGCCGCTCAAAGCGCACGTCGTGCTGTCGCTCGACGCGAAGCAGCGGCAGATCGTCGAGGTCGAGCTGCAAGCCCACCGCTTCAAGGCTCACGGCAAGGAAGAAAACAGGGACCTCTACGCTGCGATCGATCTCGTGATCGACAAACTCGAGCGCCAGGTGCAAAAGCACAAGGAGAAGATCAAACTCGAAAGCAGAAGGAAAACTCGACCGTGAAGATCACCGACTTTTTGAAGCCGCAGGGGGTGATCACGAGCCTGAAAAGCAGAGATAAAACCGCCGCCCTGAGAGAGATGGCGGAACAGCTGGTTGCCTCTGAACCTTCGCTCAATGCCCAAAAAGTCTTCCAGGTTCTGCTCGAGCGCGAAAAGATCAGCACCACTGCCATAGGGGAGGGCGTGGCGATCCCGCACGGTAAGTTGAGCGGCGCGCCCCGTGTGGTGGCGCTGTTCGCGCGCAGCCCCGAGGGTATCGATTTCACATCGCTCGACGGCAGCCCGACGTACCTGTTTTTCGTGCTGATCGCTCCCGAAGACGCCGCCGCCGATCACCTCAAGGCGCTCGCCAGAATCTCGCGTTTGCTCAAAGACCCGGTGTTCCGGCAGCAACTGATGGCCCGGAAAACCCGCCAGGAGATCTTCGACCTGATCGTCGCGGAGGACCAGAAGTTCTGAAGTTTTCTATGGCCGAAGGTCTGGACATCATCATTATCACAGGCCTTTCGGGTTCGGGGAAAAGCGTTGCGATTCGCGCGCTCGAGGACAGCGGCTTTTTTTGCATCGATAACTTGCCGCCGCTGCTCATCCCGAAGTTCATCGACCTCTGCCAAGGTTACCAGGAACGCATCAAACGCATCGCCCTCGGGGTCGATTTGCGCGGCGGGCAGTTTTTGAAGTCCTGGCCCGACGTGCTCGCGGAGATCCGCGCCGCCGGGCATCGCGTCCAGATTCTCTTTTTCGACGCTTCCGACGAGGTCTTGCTGCGCCGGTTCAGCGAAACCCGGCGGCCCCACCCGCTCGCCGGCGAGGAAACCGTTCAGGAAGGGATCCGGCGCGAGCGCCGGGCGCTCGAAGGCATGCGCGAGCTTGCCGACAAAGTGATCGATACCTCGGAGCTCAACGTGCACGAACTCAAGCGCGAAATGGAGGAGAGTTTCGCCCGTCCGAGCGCGCGACGGATGCGCCTGTTCCTCACCTCTTTCGGTTACAAATACGGCATTCCGCACGATGCCGATATCATCATCGACGTGCGCTTTCTGCCGAACCCCCATTTCATCGATGAGCTGCGCGGAAAGAACGGCTTGGACATCGAGGTCGGGAATTACGTCTTGAAAGAGCGCGAGACCCGGGAATTCCTCGATCGGCTCTATGCCCTGCTGGAGTTCACGCTGCCGCTTTACGAACGCGAGGGGAAAAGCAGCCTCACGGTCGCGCTGGGATGCACCGGCGGCCGCCACCGATCCGTGGTCCTGGCGGAGGAGCTGCGCAAGCGGCTCGAAGGGCGCGATTTGACCGTGCAGCTGAAGCACCGCGACGTGGACAAGTAATTCGATGCCCCGGGTGGTGAGGAAAGTCGAGATCCGCAACAAACTCGGCCTTCACGCTCGGGCGGCGGCGTTGTTGGTTCAGACCGTCAACAAGTTCTCCGCTCAAGTGACGTTGTCCAAAGACGATCAGAGCGCCGACGGTCGGAGCATCATGGGAGTGCTCACGTTGGCGGCGCCGCAGGGAAGCAAGATCCAGATCGAAGCGGTGGGCGAAGATGCGGAGCAGGCGGTGCGGGCGATCGAACGGCTGATTGACAGGCGCTTCAACGAACCGGAGTAAAGGGCTCGTTCCCGTGCCTCAGCCCTTCAGACTTCTTCCTCGGAGCCCGTACGCAGTTGCCCGGCGAAGGAAGCCTACTCGGAAGCGCGGAGCCGTCTGATACCGGAGCAGCTCAGAGATAAGGAGCGGATCAGGTTCGGTAGCTCGGAGCAGAACGGTAAAGACCTATCGGCTCCCGCTGAAGAGCCCCCCCCTGTACTAGCACCACGCTTTTGCCGTCGACCCGGAGTAAGGTTGATTCCCCCCGAGCGATCCGTTATAGAAGTTGGATTGACGTTTCCCCGCGCCGCAGCTCCGGAGGTCGGTTGATGGCCATCAAAGACTTTTTATTCACCTCGGAATCGGTTTCGGAAGGACATCCGGACAAGCTTTGCGATCAAATCTCCGACGCGATTCTCGACGCCCACCTCGCCGGCGATCCGGAGAGCCGGGTTGCGTGCGAGAGCCTGGCCAAGACCGGCATGATCGTTATTGCCGGGGAAATCACCAGCAAAGCGCGCGTGAGCTACACCGATCTCGCGCGCGAGGTCGTGCGTGATATCGGCTATACGGATTCCTCGATGGGGTTTGACGGCAACACGTGCGCCGTTCTGACCGCAATCGAGCAGCAGTCTCCCGATATCGCGCAAGGCGTCACCGAAGGCCAGGGCCTGCACAAGGAACAGGGCGCCGGCGATCAGGGGATGATGTTCGGCTACGCCTGCGATGAAACCCCGGAGTTCATGCCGCTGCCCATTCAGATGGCCCACAGCCTGGTCAAGTACCTGGCCAAAATCCGCAAGGGCGGCGAGGCCTATTTTCTTCGTCCCGACAGCAAGTCCCAGGTGACCGTAGAGTATCGAGACGGAAAGCCAGCGAGGGTGCGAAACGTCGTGATCTCGACCCAGCACAGCCCCGATGTGGCTTACGAGAAGCTCAGAGAGACGATCATCGAAGCGGTGATCAAGGCGGTGGTGCCGGCGGAGTATCTGGATAAGGACACGGTTTACCACGTCAATCCCACCGGCCGGTTCGTCGTCGGCGGGCCGCAGGGCGACTGCGGCCTCACCGGGAGAAAGATCATCGTCGATACCTACGGCGGCATGGGGCGGCACGGAGGCGGCGCGTTTT
>DATMBL010000132.1:0-2814 GCA_035559295.1 Candidatus Eiseniibacteriota bacterium | reverse complement strand
TTTTGGGCTAGCGCCGCGCTGACCCTGCCGATCGCGCTCCTCGCGCTCACCGAATTCTTGCCCGGCAAGCCGGTTCATGCCAGATTCTCGCCTCATTTTCTAAATTGGTTTCAACTCGTTCTCGCCACTCCGGTCGTGCTCTGGGGCGGCTGGCCGTTTTTCGACCGCGGCTGGCGCTCCATTGTGAATCGCAGCCTGAACATGTTCACGCTCATCGCCATAGGCGTCGGCACGGCTTACGTCTACAGCGTGGTCGCGACCGTGCTTCCCGGCGTCTTCCCCGCATCGTTTCGCGGCCACGGCGGCGACGTTGCCGTCTACTTTGACGCCGCCGCAGTGATCACGACCCTGGTTCTGCTCGGACAGGTGCTCGAGTTGAGGGCGAGAAGCCAAACGAGCAGCGCCATCAAAGCCCTACTGGGGCTCGCGCCGAAGACGGCGCGCGTTGTCTTTCCGGACGGCCGAGAAGAAGACATTCCTCTGGAACGAGTAAAGCCCGGAGACCGGCTCCGCGTCCGACCCGGAGAAAAAGTCCCGGTCGACGGCGTGGTCTTGGAAGGCGCCACGTCGGTCGACGAATCGATGATAACGGGCGAGCCGATTCCGGTTGAGAAGGTGAAGGGTAGTAGGGTCACCGGAGGAACCGTGAACGGAACGGGGGGCTTCATCATGCGAGCGGAGCGTGTCGGCGGCGAGACCCTGCTGGCGCAGATCGTACGCATGGTTAGCGAGGCGCAGCGCAGCCGCGCTCCGATTCAGAAAGTCGCCGACCTCGTTTCCAGCTATTTTGTCCCTGCGGTGGTCGCCACCGCGATTGTTACCTTCGTGATTTGGGCGCTCGTCGGGCCTGAACCGCGAATGGCCTACGGGCTTCTGAACGCGGTTGCGGTACTGATCATCGCCTGCCCATGCGCTTTGGGTCTCGCGACCCCGATGTCGATCATGGTCGGGACGGGCAGAGGCGCGATGGCGGGAGTCCTTATTAGAAACGCCGAAGCTCTGGAGGTGTTGGAGAAGGTCGACACCCTGATCGTCGACAAGACTGGAACTCTGACCGAAGGCAAACCTCAGCTCGTTTCCGTGATTGCGAACCGGAACGGAGAGGAGTCCGAAATACTCAAAATCGCCGCGAGCCTCGAACGGGGGAGCGAACATCCCCTTGCTTCGGCGATTGTTGCGGGGGCGCAAGCGCAAGGGCTGCAGTTAATGGAAGCGCGAGATTTTAAGTCGATCACCGGCAGAGGCATTGTGGGGGTTGTGGACGGAAAGAAAGTGGCTTTCGGCAATCTCCGTTTGCTCCAAGAATTGAACGTTAATCCGGGAAATCTTGCTGCGAGAGCCGAGGAATTGCGGCGCGATGGTCAGACGGTCATGTTCCTTGCAATGGACGGTCAAGCCGCAGGTCTGATCGGAGTCGCCGACCCAATCAAAAAATCGACACCCGAAGCCATTCAGACCTTGCATAAAGAGGGCGTACGGATCGTCATGCTTACCGGGGACAGCCGGACCACGGCCGAGGCGGTAGCAAAAAAGCTCGGGATCGACGAAGTCAGGGCGGAGGTGCTTCCCGAGCAGAAGCGTGACATCGTCAAAATGGTTCAGTCCGAGGGTAGCACGGTGGCGATGGCCGGCGATGGTGTCAACGACGCTCCGGCGCTCGCGCAAGCCCATGTCGGGATTGCTATGGGCACCGGGACCGACGTTGCGATGGAAAGCGCGGGAGTCACGCTCGTCAAAGGCGACCTCAGGGGCATCGCAAACGCGCGCCGGCTAAGCCGCGCGACCATGCGCAACATCCGACAGAACCTTTTCTTCGCGTTCGTTTACAACGTTCTCGGCGTTCCGATAGCCGCGGGGATTCTTTACCCGTTCTTTGGCGTGCTGTTGAGTCCGATCATCGCCAGCGCGGCGATGACGTTCAGCTCGGTTTCGGTCATTACGAACGCCCTGAGACTTCGCCGGATCGAACTCTGATTCAGTCGGCGTGCGTGGACGGTTATTACTGGGGGGCGAGCTTGGCGGTCCACCGCATCGCGCGGCTCGAGGGAGAGCCGCTCGGGACCGATTTTACCGAAACGAGATCGCCTGCGCTGAATTGAACCGAGTTGGCGGTGTCCGAACATGATGTTGCGGCTCCGGAGACGGTGCATGCCAGCGTCGTATCGGCGCCGTTTATGCGCACCGTAAAACTGTACGAAGTGGCGCCGCCGGGACTGCCGCTCAGCCGCACGTAGAAATCCGATAACGTTCCATTGAACGGCAGGACCTGGTTCACCGCTTCTTCGGAGGAATTAACATTGGCCAACAGTGCGGGCACGAATCGCGTAGCGGAACCCGAAAGGCTGCTGCTGCCGGTTCCGCCTCCGATGACAATCGCGCTCGGGCCTTGAGGTCCCTCCGGTCCTTGTGGTCCTTGAGGGCCGGTATCTCCTTGAGGACCTTGTGGTCCGGCGGGGCCCTGTGGTCCGATGGGCCCTGCCGGACCCTGCGGGCCGGTAGCTCCTTGCGGACCCTGGGGACCCGGAGGGCCCTGCGGCCCTTCGGGTCCCACCGGGAAGTCCGCCAGCAGGCCGACGTGAAAGAGCCGGCGGTGAGGAAAGTATCTCTCGCGATCGCGGGGAAGGTGAACCACGAGCTCGAATGGGCCGACTTGGTTGCCGGTTTGAAAAATGAGTTCGACACAAAACGATTCCCCGGGCGAAAACGCTTTGGCCGCTCCCACATATTGAATGAGGATCTCGTTCTGGTTGTTTCCGGGCCCGAGAGAGAAATCTCTCGGCAAAAGCTCCGCCGAGTCGACGAACACATCTCCCG
>DATMBL010000131.1:0-6606 GCA_035559295.1 Candidatus Eiseniibacteriota bacterium | reverse complement strand
CATCCGGGCGGCATCTCGATCCTCTCCGGGGGCGGTGTGGCATTCGCGCGCAACGCCGAGGGGGCATTCCAGTACCTCAAGCGCACGTGCAACGGCACGACACCCGACGACGTCCTGCGCGTCATGGCCGAGGAGATGGTGGGCGTGATCGATTGGCTTCGAGACTGGGCCAAAGTGAGCGGTACCGAACCGACGACCACCGAAGTGCGCGGTCACGGCACCTACCCTTTTCCGGGGACCAACGACATCGATTCTATCAAGCTCAAGGATTTTCCGGCTTACTCGGAGTTCCCGTGGGCTAAGGGACTGCGCGGCGGCGCGCGCTTGTTCAAAGTCGTCTACGACAACGTAAACCTTCGCAAGATCGAAGTCCTGCTATCGACCCCGGCGCGACGACTCCTCACCGGCAGCGGCGGCGAGGTGCTCGGCGTCGCGGCGGAGCGCGACGGCAAGCCGTTTCACGTCAAAGCCCGCCGCGGCGTCGTTCTGGCGTGCGGCGGCTACGAAAACAACGACGCCATGAAGCTTCAGTACTTCGAAGCCCAGCCGGTCTATCCGGTTTACCTCGGCAACACCGGCGACGGCGTCAAAATGGCGCAGAAAGCCGGCGCGGCGCTCTGGCACATGTGGCACTTCCACGGCGGTTACGGCTTTAAATTTCCCGATTGGCCGTTCGCGATCCGACATGTTTGGGCCGGACCTCGGAACAACAACCGGAAGATGATCTGGATCGCGGTGGACCGGTTCGGCAGGCGTTTCATGAACGAGTACCCGCCCGCGCCGCAGGACACCGGGACGCGAGCGCTCGAATTTTACGACGCGGACCTGCAGGACTACCCTCGTATTCCCTGTCACCTGATCTTCGACGAGGAAGGCCGGAGGCTCGGGCCGATCGCCATCCCGATCGTGAACGACGAACGCTACGACGCCCGATGGAGCGGCGACAACCAGGCTGAAATCGAAAAGGGATGGATCAAGAAAGCCGCGTCGATCGACGAGCTTGCGCGGCAGATCGACGTCGATCCGCGGATTCTCCGGGAAACCGTGACACGGTGGAACAGCCTATGCGGCGAGGGCGAAGATCGCGATTTCCGCCGCCCACCCAAAACCATGATGCCGATCGCACACCCGCCCTTCTACACCGTCGAAGCCTGGCCGATCGTGAACAACACCCAAGGGGGACCCGAGCACGATGCCCAACAGCGCGTCCTCGACGCCATGGGGCAACCGATCCCACGCCTCTACGTTGCCGGGGAGATCAGCTCGATCTACGGCCATCTGTACCTCGAGGCCGGCAATATCACCGAATGCTTCGTCGCCGGAAAAATCGCCGGGCTTAACGCGGCCGCCGAGCCGCCCTGGGGGGACCAACCGACCGCGGCTACAGCGCAAGCAAAAAAAGACAACCACTCACGACAGAGGCCACGAAGAGCACGAAGTTAAGAAACCGAAAACGATATCTTTCGCATCCTTCGTGTGCTTCGTGGCGATGAAATTTCGCCGTTGCGCTCTCGAAGCGGGTCTCAAGCTTCGATGCGCGCGGAACGGATCACGATCGGCTCCACCGGCACGTCGCTGTGCATGCCCCGCTTTGCCGTCCGCGCCTTTTCGATCTTGCGCACGACGTCCATCCCCTCGATCACGCGGCCGAACACCGCATAACCGAAGCCGTCGGGGGTGTCGTCACGGTGATCGAGAAAGTCGTTGTCGCTGACGTTGATGAAAAATTGCGCGGTGGCGCTGTCGATCACGCTCGTGCGCGCCATGGCGACCGTGCCGGTCACGTTTTTCAAACCGTTGCCGGCTTCGTTCTTGATCGGCGTTTTGGTCGGTTTTTGCCGCATTCCCGGGTCGAACCCCCCGCCTTGAATCATAAAGCCGTCGATCACGCGGTGAAAGATCAACCCGTCGTAATGCTTCTCGTTGACGTAATTCAAAAAATTCTGGGTCGTGATCGGCGCGCGGTCGGCGAACAATTCGATCCGAATCTCTCCCAAACTCGTCGACATCGTCACGATCGGATTCTGCTGATTCTCGGCCATGTTTTCCTCCTTCTACTGTGCGACTATTCTCGGGATCTTTCGCGCCTTGCGACCCGTGGAGTCGCGACGGCAATCGGAAGACACGACTCTCGCGCGCCAAGACGCCGGGGCGCAGGCCCCGCGACCGGCGCCGCGCCAGTTCGATTCTTCTGACCCGGCGAGCTTTGCGCTGTTGCGCGAGGTATCCGGCATCCTCTTCGGTTGTGGCGCAGCCGCGCTGCGCGGCCATGAACCTCGAATCACAGTGGCATGAAAAGCCGCTCCGGTCCAGCAATCGCTGCTGGAATTCTCTTCTCGGATACGATATGCGTTGGCCGGACGAGCAAAGACGGCGGTCGAGTTTAACGCATCACGCCGAGCTTGAAAGGAGCGGTTATGGCGAGCGACAAAAAGCTGGAGGGGATTCTCACACCCATGCCCGTGGCGTTCAAGAGCGACGGGGCGGTGGATTTCTCCGCGACCGACGCGATCGTCGATTTTTATCTTGCCGCCGGCGTTCACGGGTTCTTTCCGCTCGGCACGCACGGCCAGGGCATGGTCATGGAGATCGACGAGCGAAAGCAGGTCGCCGAACGGATCGTCAAGCGCGTCGGCGGCCGCGTCCCGGTGGTTTTACACATCGGCACCGCGAATACCTACTCGTCGATCGAGCTCGCCAAGCATGCGGCGGGGCTCGGCGTTGACGCGATCGGCGTCGTGCCGCCCTATTACTACCCGCACGACGATTACGAGGTCTATGCCCACTACAGGGCGATCGCCCGCGCCGTTCCCGGCGTGCCGCTTTTCATATACGACAACACCGAAACCACCCACGTCGAGATCACGCCGCCGAAGGCAAACAAAATTCTTCAGGAGATCGCCCCGAACGAGCTTGCCGGCATCAAAGTCTCCTTCATACCGTACGATAAGCTCCTGGGATACGTCTTCCAGCTGCCGAAGTCAGTGGGTATCTTTCCCGGCGGGATTTTTTCGCTCTACACCGGTTACTCGGTCGGCGTGCGCGGCGCGATTCATCCGCCTTCCACGCCCTTTCCCGAGGTTTGCGTGAGAATGTACGAGGCGCTGAAAGCCGGGAATCTCAAAGAAGCCCAAAGGCAGCACGACCTGCTCGCCGCCGTGCTTCAAGTCGTCGGCCGGTTTCTTCGCACGCATGGCCGGGGAATCTTCGGCGAACTGATGCGCATGCGCGGCTTGCCCGTGGAGCGCTTCCCGCGCTGGGAGTGCGCGCCTTTCACAGATAAGGATCGAAGCGAACTCAGAGAGGGCTTGGCGAAGACCGGCATCGGACTTTGAACCGGTAACCCAAGAACCAAAAGAACCGGGATATGTCGCGCAAAGCCCCAAGCGCCCGATTGCGGAGAACACGAAGTTAACGAAGCAATTCAAAGTTGAAATGCTTTAACTTCGCGGTCTTCGTGCCTTTCGTGGTGCAGCGCTCGGCTTGGCTCCTCGCCATCTGGGCGTTTTTGGCGACTTCGCGAAATTCTCGAGCAGGAAGGACGAATGGGCTACGCGCCGGATAAACCGCTGACGCTTGAAATCGGCAGAAAGTTCTCCTCGGCTGAAGCGAGGGAGTTTACCGATGAGCTCATCCGGCGCATGTACGCCCGTTGGGAGGAGAAGATCTTCCGGGGCGCGTTCATGCGCGCGCTGGAATCGGGCACGTTGCCGCGCGACACGATCCGCCTGTTCTGGGCTCACTGGTACAGTTATCCGGTTGAAATCAACAATTTCCACTTGATCATCTACCAGCGCCACCAGGGCTTTTTTGCGCGCCATCGAGAGCTTCTCGTTCCCTACGTCGGCAAGATCAGTGACGAACTCGTCAATCCGGAGATTCCCGGCCATATAGAGGTCCTGATTCGTCAGGGCCAAACCTTCGGCGTTACGCTGGACGATATGATTCATTGCCAGGTTCTGCCGGAGTGCCGCGCGCTCACCGAGTTCGCGCGAGGGTTGGTTTACGAAGGGGCGATGATCGAATGGTGGGCGCGCTCGTTGAACGAAGAGATGTTCGGCCATTGGGCTCAACGATGGCGCCGGGCTTTGCTCGCGAAATATGGTTTCAAGCCCGAGGATCTCCACTATTTCCAGGTGCACGAGGAAGCCGATTTACACGAGCATGAAGAAGGACTGCTGGCGCACGGCCAGGTGGCGCGAATGGTGTTCGAAGCTTTGCTGCGGGACGGCTTAACCTGGTTTCGTCCCGGATGGGGACCGGAGTATAGCTGCTTGACCAATGCCGACTTCGTCGCGATGTTTCACGACGGCATTTACGCCCGCGCAAAGGAACTGAGGCAGCTCTAACGCAACTCCATCTAAGCGCCGGCTCAATTCCGCTTACGGAGGTCGCAATGGCCAAGAACGGCTTCAAGGCTATGGACTCCGACATGCATGTGTATGAACCCGCCGATCTTTGGCGGCGCTACATCGATCCCAAGTACGCGGATCGCGCTCCGCTCGGTCTGAACCGCTCGTTCAGGGATCTGGGGGTTCAAGTCGAGGGCAAGATCTTGCCGATTCCGCGGAACCCGGAGAACCCGGCCCTCGCCAGGTATCGCCACGACTTTCTGACCGAGAAATACGGCGCCGCCGCCAAGAGAAATTTCGACTCAACGTCGCAACTGCAGGCCATGGACACGGAAGGGTTGGACGTTGCATTTCTGTTTCCCACGCGCGGTCTCTGCGTGCTCGGAATCGACGGGCTCGACCCGGACTTCGCCCTTGCAATCGCCCGCGCCTATAACGATTGGCTGCATGATTTCGTCGGGGCGGACCCGACGCGCATGTACGGCGTCGCGATGATCGCGCCCCACGACGTCAGCGGATCGATCGAAGAGATCCGGCGCACCGTGAAGGAGTACGGCTTCAAGGGCGTTTTTCTTCGGCCGAACCACGTCAACGGCAGGCGGTGGAGCGATCCATACTACGATCCGTTATGGCAAGCATGCCAGGACTTAAACGTTCCCATCGGATTTCACGAGGCGGGCCGGGTTTATTTGCCGCAGCCGGCGATGGCGCAATTCTGCCCCACATTCTCCATGTTCAACACGCTTGGCTTTCCCTTCGCCAACATGCTCGCCTGCGCCGACATGATATTCGGCGGCGTCATGGAGCGTTTTCCCAAGCTGAGAGTCGCTTTTTTGGAGGGCAACTGCTCGTGGGTGCCGTGGCTTCTCTGGCGCATGGGCGAGTACACCGAGACGACCGGGCGGGCGGAGTACCCCGAGCTCACGCTCACGCCGCTCGAGTATTTCCAACGCCAGTGCTATGCCGCAGTGGAATGCGACGAGATTACGGCCAGGCATATCCCGGAGTACGGGCTTGAGGATAACGTGGTGTTCTCGACCGACTATCCGCACCTCGACGTGAAGTATCCGCAGGCGGTCGAATCGTTCCTGAAGTTGCCGTTTTCGGATTCGACCAAGCGGAAATATTTGTGGGACAACTGCGCGCGGCTTTATAGCTACGGTTGAAAAAGGCAGCGGTTCAGGCTTTCAACAGGATCCCTCGGACGGTCGGGGGACCGCACGCAAACCGAAGGTTCGACGACGCTTAGAGATACTCGTCCATTGCCCAGGCGGCAAAGAGGTAACCGAACAGAAAACCGAGAACTTGGGTGAGTTCGGGGAGAGATCTCAAGACATACCAGAGCGCGGAGACGACCGAAAGGCTCATCAGGAATTCATGCATGCGCGGCATGAGACCATAAGTACGGCAAATTGTCAAACTTTTTCTCACCCAACGCGTCAATAAACGCGCTCTCGTTCTCTTCCGGCGCTGTCGTAGCGGGCGGCGTCGTTTCGACGATCGAGCCTTCGCTCGCATCTCTCTACCGCCGCGCGTCGGCGAACGGCTTCCGTTTGTGAGTGCCCGCGAAAGCGCCCGGCAGCCAATCGCTCGATCAAAGCGTCCGTCTTTACGAAAGGTTCAATGAAGCAGGAGACCGTGCGGCACATCAGCGTCTTCATCGATCGGACGGCCACCGCCGTATACGACTACGCGTCGAACCCGGAGAATCTTTCGACGTGGGCGACGGGACTGGGCGAGCCGAGGATCATCGGGGCAGAGGTTGTAGCGGATTCTCCGATGGGTCGAATCAAGATTCGGATAACGCCCAGGAACGACTTTGGCATCCTCGATCACGATGTGATCACGGAAGCGGGCGAGGTGTTTCACAACCCGATGCGTGTCGTGCCGCGCGGCAGCGGCAGCGAAGTGGTCTTCACGCTGTTTCGCCAGCCGGGAACGCCCGACGAAAAGTTCCTGGCCGACGCGACATGGGTAGAAAAGGACCTGAACAAGCTCAAGGAAATTTTGGAAAGCAAGTAGGCAACCGGTCTACGCGCCGAGGGAACTATTTTGAACCACGGTAAAAACATCGAATCCGCCTATGGCGAAGATAGGCCTTTCAGTTCCCTCTTCGTAGGGAAATATTTTGAACCATGTGGCGCCGTAGGAATTTACTGCCGAGATTAAAAAACTTTCAGTTCCCTCTTCGTAGGGAAATATTTTGAACCTCAAAGCCGAGCGCGTGTACGAGGAGATGCTTCAAGCTTTCAGT
>DATMBL010000130.1:0-5868 GCA_035559295.1 Candidatus Eiseniibacteriota bacterium | reverse complement strand
CCCTCCAGTTTCGCCGCCCCCGGTCCGGCTCCGAAATGTAGCTGCGAAGCCCCACCGCTTCGAGATCCACCAGCGTTTGATTGCTGTGGTATCCCTTATCGGCGACAACCTCTCTCGGACCCTCGCTGTCCGGCACCACTGTCTCGATCTGTTCGGCGGCTTCGATCAGCGTCTTTTGGCTCGTGCTGGTGTCCCCTTGATCGGCGCCTTGCACGGTCACGGCCACCACCGCTCCGGTCTCCAGATCGACGGCCTGCTCGGCTTTGTGCGCCAAGTGCGTGCGTCCATCCTTCATCTTGGTGATCTTGGCGTCCGGGTCGTGCGGATGGGTCCAGTCCTCATTGGAGCCCTTGTTCTTTCGCTTGCGATCGATGCGCGCCAAGTCCTCGCGAGTGGGCGTCTCTATGCCCGAGGCCTGCGCCAGCTTGGTGAGAAACTCCTGATAGCTCTCGCCGGTGTCCCGGCGCACGATGCTTCTCAGGGCGGCATTGGCTTCGAGCGTGGTGGCATCGATGCCGATGGTCTTGCCCTTGACCAAGCCCGCTTCGGCCAGCCGCTTGAGCATCCAGGTGAACACCTCTCGGTGCGTCTCCAGATCGATCAGCCGCCGGGTGCGCGAGATCGTGGAGTGATCGGGCGGCGCCTCGGGCAACTCCAAATCCAAAAACGCCCGCAATCCAAAGGAATCCGCTACGCGCCAGGCAATGGCCCGCTCGGAGTCGAGCCCTTCAAAGTACCCGATCATAAGCAATCGAAAATAACGGCCCGGCATAAGACTCGGCCGCCCCATCCGTTCGGCATAGAACGGCGCGCACAGCTTCTCCACGTGCGCATCAAACCCGGCTTGATCCAAGATCCGATTCATCCGCTCGTAAAACGGATGCCCGGCAGTCCTCGGCAGATCGTTGGTCGCTATCCACATCACAGATTGCTTCAACCCGCGTTTCCGCTTCCCCATCGCCATGCGCTCCAATCTACTACGACTCTGCGAAGGTGACCAATGATCGCAGCCAAATTTTATTTATTTCTTGATGCAGCCAACAAGACTTTCACCACGGGCTGTTAGCCCAGCCTGCAAACTCTGGAAATCCACATCTTGCCCGGCTTTGGTGCCGGAGCTCACGATATCGGCTCCACCCCGGCCAATCTTATTCACATGGTAAAAAGCGTACTGCCAGCCGACCGAAAGGCCCGGGCGAATGAAATACCACATGCCCACGTTGTTCTGCCACGCATAGGCGCCATGGCAATTACCGTTTACGACCGTACTGCTGCAAGCCCTGAGACCGTTCCTGTTAGTAAGGCCGTCTGCCGTATAGTCATCCCGCTCGAAGCTAGTGAAAGCCATTACGCTTCCGGCAGTGTTCGCCGAGCCTGTAAGCAGTCCCTTGGGGCTCCACAGGAAAAGTTCGTGGCCGACCCGAAACATCCTACCCTGGACTAACGGACCCTGTTTTCCGCCTACTGGGCTGTCAACGTGACCTTTATTCCAGGCGGCGGCAACCCTTAGCCAGTAAGGACCGATCTTCCAGCCAAAGCCCGGAGTAAGGTACCAGCGAAACCCACTCATATTATTGGCCACTTCGATTAACCTGAGCTTTGTGTTGTCTTCTGCGGTGCGGACCCGGAAGAAATCTCTGTTGTCCTGGCCAGGATGCATGTTCTCAAGGTGCGCGCTAAATCCAAAATCGATCCCTTGAATCCACTGGTTCTTTATCCTGTTAAAAGGCTCGACTTGGATGCCTAAATGCGCCGTCCTTTTGTCGCTGTTCGGCCTTTCTTGGGCTTGTTCATCTCTTAAGCCCTGATTAGAGATGATCGCCTCAAGAACCGTGATCCGTCCCGGACCAATCGGAATATTATGCCAGTCGAAGGCCATTGCGTTGTTCTGCGACCCGGCGCCGATACCGGCTCCAGTCTGAAACATCGTGCGCTCGAAGAAACCGGCGCTCCCACTTCCCCAGTTAGTGTCATGCCGGTTAAAGAAGGCCGATACCCTAGGTCCAACGGTAAACTCGGGCAGATAGGGATTAAGCTTCTCAAAATGGGTATGAAACTCGGCTTTCTGAATGATGATGCTTCTGTCATCCCCTAGGTTCATCTGAAAGTCGACTTCATAGAAGCGTTTGTCCCAGTAAAAGGTCATATAGGGATAGATGCGCCTCAACGAAAGATCAAATTGGGAAAACCCATTTTTCGCTATACTTCCAGGACCGGGGAAGCCAGTCAGCCGATAATGCCAGCGAATCCTGGGGCGAAATCCCCAACTCCCGTCCGCCGCCTCGATCGTAACGCCGGCCCCAGGACGATACTGAAAGGTCGGCAGCTTCTCGGCAGCGGCAGTTGCCTCCTTCCTCATCTCTAATTGCTCCCCTTTGAGCCGTTCCAGCTCTTCGGCGTTGGCTCGTTGCTGCTCTTCAAGCGTCTTAATCTTCTCCTCAATTTCCCCGGCAAAAACCGGACCTATCCCGGCGCATAGAAAGAGGATACCTCCTAGCGCGGTTGCTCTCCACCAGCCATAGCGCTTTGCTGCCATCATGATCTCCTTCCGTTAAATTTTTGCGCACACACAGATCATTGTCTGCAGCACGTAATTAACTTGCAGCGCGATTTCCAACAATTGTGCGAAAGTTAGTTTACGGATAGTCGAAAGATGGGTTTTCTCAGCCAAAAAAAGCGTGAAACCATACTAATGGATGAACTCTAGGCGCGATGGGAACTAATTTTTGTCGGGAACGGTTTACAAAGTAGGCCAAAGGTCTGATTTCAGCGCTATTTGATGACGCGTCACGCAGTGTGGACCGTCCATGTGGGTAACTGATTCTATGAGGGAGGGCGAATTATGAGCACCAAAAATAAAGAAGCGACAGCAGATGCGATGACCCGATTGGTGATCGCCGATGCCAACACCCTTTTGCGCGAGGGGCTCAGGCGGATTCTGCAGGATGTGGCGCATTTAGTTTTCGTCGGCGAAGCGACCCACGACGTTGAGACCATGGAGTTGGTTGCGGAAGAGAAGCCGGATGTCCTGTTGCTCGATCTCCATATCCCGAAACTTGAAGCCGTTCCCATACTTCTGGCGATCAAAGAACAAAATTTGCCCACGAAAGCCCTGATCATGAGTGTCGATCCAGACGAAGCAAAACTCTTAAACAGCGCCAAGGCGGGCGCGCGAGGTTATATCCTCAAATCCGCAACTGCCGCCACCCTCACGGAGGCGATCAGGGAAGTGTCCCGCGGGAGAATCTGGGTTGACAGACAGTTCGGCATCGCCGACACGTTCGCCCTGCTTGCCCACCGAGCACATGTAGGCGACGTGATCGAAGGCGAGGTCAACCCAATCGATCTTTTGTCAAGAAGAGAGCTGGAAATACTCACGCTGATCGCACGGGGCGCGACCAACCAGGAAATCGCGAAAAAACTTTTTGTCAGCGAACCGACCGTGAAAACTCACGCGTCCAACATATTCGACAAGCTGAATGTCCGTAACCGCACCCAGGCCGCGCTTCTGCTGATGCAGGCCCGCACGCGTGACAATCGTGACGTGTATGGACTGCCTACCCAGAGGACAACCGCAACCCATCGTCACGCTTGAGGAATGAGATGCGCCTCCAATGACGCGCAGGGCGAAATGATATGAATAAATGTCCACAGTTTTGGCAACCCATGGACGAACCCGGATCCTTGTTGAGCGATACGACGCTTCACAGTTTTGGGCATAAACCTCGGCTGAGCAAGACGAAATGGTCCTTAGCGACGGAGTTTGAAGGCATCTTGGCGTTCACGCTCCCGATGCGAGCACTGATTAAGCAAATCAGCGAAGTCGCCGCCGAGAATATCCCCGTCTTGATCACCGGCGAGACCGGCACGGGGAAAGATCTCGTAGCGGCGGCGATTCATAAAAGAAGCGACCGCAACCGCTTCCCCTACCTGGCGGTCAATCTGAGCGCGGTCCCATCGGAGCTTGTCTCAAGCGAGCTATTTGGCCATGAAAGGGGCGCCTATACGGGCGCCTCTGAAACACGCGCAGGGTTGTTTGAGCAAGCGCAAGGAGGAACGCTTTTTCTTGACGAAATCACGACCGCGGACAATAAAACCCAAGTCAACCTGCTCCGTGTTTTGGAAACGAAAACAATTCGCCGCGTGGGCGGCGACCGGGATATACCGGTTGACGTTCGAGTTGTCGCCGCTACGAACGAAAAGATCGAGCAAGCGGTCAAGCTTGGGCGTTTCCGCGAGGATCTTTATTATCGACTCGATGTTTTCCGCGTCCACCTACCGCCGCTCCGCGAACGTCGCGACGATATTTCGTTGCTCGCAAACCATTTCGTCGATCTTTTTGCCAGACTGTACAAAAAGAATGTCCGCGCCGTCCCGCGCGAAACCCACCGCTTGCTGCGTTGGTATGCCTGGCCCGGCAACGTGCGAGAGCTGAAAAATGTGATACAGCGAATGGTATTGCTGGCGAAGGGCGCCGAGCTGACTCCCGACCTCCTGCCGCGGCGCATACGAGAGGCCGAAGCTTTAGGAATCGGGCCGCGCCCAGAGCAGTCGCAGATCTATCTTGGAATGAGCCTCGGCGAAGTTGAAAAGGAGTACGTCAAGATGACGCTCGCCTTCGCAAACGGAAACAAGCGAATCGCTGCGTCTCTATTGGGCATCAGCCGCCGCGCGCTGTACAACAAGCTAAAGAGACATTCGCCGGCGTAGAACGTGAACAGACTTGATTCCGCTGAAAAAGCGCTGAGCAAGCTCGTGTCGTTAAACGAAGTGGTCGATGTGAAACTCTTTCGTCCCGTGGGCTTCTGGTGCGGGGAAGCAAGTCCCCGCACCAGAGAAAGAAACAAACCAGCACTGTTCAATCAGCGTATTGTCGTGTCCACATCCGCGCTTTCTCCTGTCTCTGAGTTACCAGAGCAGCCTTACCCGTGGGGTCGTAATCACAGGGTCCGTAGAAATCGACGATATCCCCTGTGCTCGAGTCCTTCAGAACCGGACGGTTCATGTGAAGGGTGTCCTCACGGATTGCGGGAAATTTCAAATGGCAGTAGTTCGTGTTGCCGGCTTGCACTTTATAGAGAATCCCTTCAGCGGCTTCTGCCGCAAGCGAGTTCAGTCCCAGTGCGCCGACAGTAAACACTGCCGCCAAGGTTAAATTTTTCAAGTTCATAAATTCGACCTCCTTTTTGTCGCGCTTCTACCACTAGGAACAGCCGGGCGGCGAAAAAGGTTCCCTGCCAAAAGTTCGCGATTAGAGAAGGACGGATTTAAGTTAAGCTCGGGCGGTAAGCGAGTGACGAGCGGATCGACTGTTGCCAGGCTACCTTATGATTTCAGCGACCGGCGCTGGCGGCAGCATAGGCGGGCGGCTGCGCAGCTTCTTTCTCAACAACCATTTCGGCCCACACGGTATCGATGTGTTGACTGATTTCCTGCCGTTCGAGACCCTCAATAACGAGAACCATGGAACCGCGTCTCTCCACGTAATAGTCCGATCTGCTCGGACCCGGTCCATATTTCATCGCCAACACCCGAAGATACTGTTGGTGGAATTCATCGGCATCGGCGTCGGAATCCCAAATCGTTGCCCAAATAAAGGCAACGTTATCGCCTTTTTGATACGCGACAAATCGGTCCCCGCCCCATCCTTGCGCGGCTGAAGCGGCCGCGGATGTCTCTATAAATTGACTAAACAGGCAACGCACTGACAACTCGCCCAGGGTATCATTTTCAATCTCTCTCCATGGAGACGGAAAAAGCCGCGATAAATTTTTGAGTTCGATTCGCGCCGGCGGGTCCCATACCTCAAAATATTTTTCGGGATGGAGGATCTGCTCCGTGGATAGCGGCGGCGACAAATAGAGCCGG
>DATMBL010000129.1:0-27849 GCA_035559295.1 Candidatus Eiseniibacteriota bacterium | reverse complement strand
TATCCCGGGCCAAAAGGCCCCTAAAGACCCCTTGTAGACTACAAGGTTGATAGGCCGGATGTGGAAGAGCAGTCAATGCTCGAAGCTAACCGGTACTAATCGGTCGTGCGGCTTGACCATATTTTCTACTGCGACTCATGCTCAATTGCAGCTCCCGTATTCAGTTGTGAACGAACAAGAGCCTATGGCCTATGGCCCACTCTCCGCCAGTAACTTGGCGGATTCGCTCTATGGCATAGTGCACGGAACCATATAAGCCATAAGCTAGGTTTTGAGGCCGTTCAAAAAGCGCCAGATGCGAGGCGCACGCCGGGAGACGAGCGGAGGCGTACTGGTCCAAGTACGTTGGAGCGAGTCGACCAAGCGCAACGACGCAGGTGGCCTTTTTGAACGGCCGACCGCTTTCCGGTGGCGATAGCGGAGGTGACACACCCGATCCCATCCCGAACTCGGCCGTTAAGCCCTCCAGCGCCGATGGTACTATACGGTCGCCGTATGGAAGAGTAGGACGCCGCCGGATTAAAACCAAAAAGGCCCGGTGTTCGCCATGAGCCCGGGCCTTTTTGTTTGTCTAGTATCTGCCTCTTTTTGTTTTTTCTGCGGGCCTTTCGAGTTCGTTCCTCGTTTCAGGAACGACCTTCACGGCGCAAACCTTGTATTCGGGAATCTTGGCAAGCGGGTCCAGGGCATCGATGGTCAGCAGGTTCGCTGCGGCCTCGGCGAAATGCATCGGGACAAAGACGACGCCGACCGTGGTGCGTTCGGTTACCCACGCGCGCAGGATGATTGTCCCGCGGCGCGAGGAGACGCGCACGGTCTCGCCGTCTTCTATTTTGAGTCGTGCCGCATCCGCCGGATGGATCTCTACGCGCGCTTCGGGATATAGCTCGTCGAGGTCTGAGTGACGCGTTAGCGTTCCGCCGTGCCAATGTTCAAGCACGCGACCGGTGGTGAGGAAGAACGGGTATTCGTCGTCCGCCATCTCTACGGCAGGAACATAGTCGAGCGGATGGAACTTGCCTCTGCCGCTCGGGAACGACTCCGTGAATAGATAAGGCGTCCCGGGATGATCGTCGTCCCAGACCGGTGTTTGCAGTCCCTCCTTGTCGATGCGCGAGTATTTGACTCCCGCATACTCCGGAACGAGTCGGCTCATTTCTTCCAATACTTCGGCCGGCCCGCTGTAGGCCCAGAACGCGGTCGCCGGACGCTTCAGCCGTGTTTCGATGCGCTCGGCGAGGCGGCAGATGATTTCCCAATCGGGGCGCGACTGGCCGCGCGGTTCGAGCGCTTTACGAACCCTTTGAACCCGACGGTCGGTATTCGTGAATGTACCGTCTTTTTCCGCCCAGGAGGCTGCCGGTAAGAATACATCGGCGTAGGCTCCGGTCTCATTGATGAACAGGTCTTGAGCCACCAGGAACTCCAACTCCTCGATCCTTTGACGGGTGTGGTTCAGATTGGGCTCGGACATCATCGGATTCTCGCCCATGATGTACAAGGCGCGCACGCCGCCGGGTCGGACCGCGGTCATGATCTCAGTCGTCGTGAGTCCGCGCTTGCGATTCAAGGTGCCCGGCGCGCAGTTCCAGGCTTGCTCGAACTTTCGCGCCGCCGCTTCGTCATCCACCCTCTGATAACCTGGATAGTGCCAGGGCATGGCGCCGGAGTCGGATGCGCCTTGCACGTTGTTTTGCCCCCGCAGGGGATTGAGGCCTGTGCCCTTTCGTCCGATGTGGCCGGTGAGAAGCGCGAGATGGATCAGCGACATCGCGTTATCGGTGCCGTGCGAGTGCTCGGGGATGCCGAGCGCCCAGTAGATGGAGGCGTTTTTCGCGGTCGCATACATGCGGGCGGCCTGGACAATCAAATTTCGGTCCACGCCGGAAACCGCTTCGGCGTATGCAGGCGTGAATTTCTGGACCGACTCGGCGAACCGCGCAAAACCCTCGGTACGTTGTTTTACAAACTCGGCGTTGTATAGCCGCTCCTCGATGATCACGTGCGCCATGGCGGAAAAGAGCGGCACGTCCGTGCCGGGCCTCTCGGGCAGCCAGAGTTCCGCCCAATTCACCATTTCTACCCGGCGCGGGTCCACGACGATAAGTTTGGCTCCGTGATTGGCGACCGCCGCTTTCATCTGCAGCGCGATGATCGGATGCGTCTCGGCCGTGTTCGAGCCGGTAACGAGAAAGACGTCGCTGTGGACGACCTCGGCTGCGGTGTTGCTCATCGCGGAAGAGCCGATCGCCATCTGCAGCGCGACGACCGAACCCGCGTGGCACAAGCGCGTACAGTGGTCCACGTTGTTCGTGCGAAATAGAGCGCGAAAAAGCTTCTGCAGCAGATAGTTGTCCTCGTTCGTCGCTTTGGCGCAGCAATAGACCGCCATGGCATCCGCGCCGTCGCGGCGGTAAATCTCGACCAGACGGTCGGCGGTGTAATCGAGCGCGTGGTCCCAGGAGGTTTCACGCCACTGGTCGCGGTCGAACGCTTGTGTGTGCGCGCCCGGAGCCTGCTTCGTTTTTCGAACCAGGGGTGTCGTGACCCGAGCACGGTTATAGATGAAGTCGTAACCGAAACGCCCTTTGACGCATAGGTTGCCACGGTTGACCACGGCGTCGAATGGTGAGGTGACTTTGTAAATGTAATCGTCTTTGATGTGAAGCTCGAGCTTACATCCCACGCCACAGTATGGGCATGTAGTAGAGACGACGCGATCGGGGGTGATCACAACGTTTTACAGCGGCGCTTTTTTCCGCCGCCCCTCGTTGCCTGTATGATTTCGTCCAACGTCGCTCCCCGTTCGAGCAACGCTTCGCGCTTCGGCTTGAGCGCGCCAGTAGGACAGACGCCTACGCACTGGCCGCAGAATACGCAGGTGGTTTCCGGCATCGGCCTGTCAAAAAAAGTTCCGATACCGCTGCCGAAACCCCGGCCTTTGAAGTTGATCGCATAGGTAAACTGCGCGTCCTCGGCGCAGACCTGCACGCAGCGCCAGCAGAGAATGCATTTCGCGTAATCCCGAATGTACATCGGGTTGTCGTCGAGCACCGGAGACTCGCGCCGGAGGCCTTGAGGAAAGCGCGCCGGGTCGGCGCGATACGCGTCGATAAGCTTCAAGATCTCCGGCGCTTCGGAAAGATCGACGGCCGAGGCGAGCAGCTCGAGTATGGTGCGCCGGCTCCGTACGACGCGCGCGCTCGACGTGATGACGTTCATGCCTTGGTTCACTCGACTGAAGCATGCCGGCAGAAGCGGCTTTACTCCGTCCACTTCAACGACACAGATGCGGCACAAGCCATTGGCGGTACAGTGGTCGTGATAGCAGATCGTGGGAATTTGCCGGCTTGCCCGCACGGCGGCTTTGAGAATCGTCGTTTCGGCGGGCACCGTAACGGCGCTCCCATCGATCGTGAGCGTTACGCCAGCCATAAAGAAAGCAACGTCGCAACCCAAAAAGAAAATGGGAAATCTCGCGCAAAGTCCGCAAAGAACGCCAAGTTAAAAGATTGATTTTATTGGGCGCCTTTGCAACCTTGGCGTGCTTGGCGCGAGAAAGTCGTTCCGCGCCTCTGCGGTTACTCCTTTTCCGCCAACTATCTACTCCCGCCGAACATCTCCGGCCATAGCTTCATCGCGCTCAGCACGGGGGCGGGGGCCGTCTGGCCAAGACCGCAAAGCGACGCGTCGATCATCGTCTCGCCTACATCGTTCAGGCGTTTGCGGTCGCCGGTTATCGTCTTGCCTGTCGCGACGCGGTCGAGAATCTCGGCTTGGCGGCGCGTGCCGAGCTGGCACGGATAGCACTTGCCGCAGCTTTCGTCCGCAAAGAAGGAACCGATGCGCCTGAGCACGTCGCGCATGTCCGCACTGTCGTCGAACACCATCACCGCGCCCGAACCGAGCGGCAGGCCCAGAGCGGCGAGACTCTCGAACGACAAGGAAACATCCAGATCTTTCTCGGTGGCAAATCCACCCGCCGCACCGCCCACGAGAACGGCCTGCAGCCGGCGCCCTCTTTTCAGTCCACCGGCTAGATTGAAAACAAGGTGGCGCAAAGTGACCCCGAACGCCACTTCGTAGAGCCCGGGCTTTTCGATCTGGCCTGAAACACAAAACAGCTTGGGGCCCGGCGAGCGCTCCGTCCCAAGTTTCCGATACGCGGCGGCGCCGTCTTGAATAATGAGCGGAACGTTGCAGAGCGTCTCGACGTTGTTAATCACCGTTGGTCGGCCGAACAACCCATGGGTGGTTGGAAAAGGCGGCTTGATGCGCGGTAAGCCGCGCTTTCCTTCGATCGACTCCAGGAGCGCGGTTTCTTCACCGCAAATATAAGCGCCGGCGCCAAGCCGCAGTTCGATATCGAAGTTCAATTTAGTGCCGAGGATATTGCCGCCCAGGAGGCCGGCACGCCGCGCCTCGTCGAGCGCCTCGCCCATCACTTTGAATGCGTAAGGATACTCGCCACGAACATAGACGTAGCCGCGGTTCGCCCCCACCGCATGGGCGGCGATGATCATGCCTTCGATCGTGCCGTGCGGATTTTCCTCCATGAGAATACGATCCTTGAACGTGCCCGGCTCCGATTCATCGGCATTGCACACGATGTATTTGGGTTGGCCGGGCGCTTGCGCAGCGCTCTCCCATTTGGCGCCTGTCGGAAAGGCGGCGCCGCCGCGGCCGACGAGCCCTGCAGCCGTTATCTCGGCACGCACGTCTTGCGGTGACACGGTCAGCGCTTTTGCCAGCGCCCCGTAGCCGCCTACGCTCCTGTACGCGAGGAAGGAAGTCGGATCACCCCGTCCGCAGTTGCTCGTAAGCTTGCGGAGATCGCCGCCGACAACGCTCCTCGGCGTTTCGCCGCTGACGGCGCAAATCGCCGCCGCTTGTTCGGGAGCGACACATCCGCGAGCACAATCGCCGACGAGGAGCGCCGGCGCATGATCGCAGAGCCCGAGACAAGGGGCAGCGGTCACCGTATAAGCACCATCCGCGGTAATCGCATCGGGCTCCGTTCGCAAAAAACGGCACAAGGCCAGGAGCAGCTTCTCCGAGCCGGCAAGCCCGCAAATGGGCCCGGTGCACACGCGCACCACAGTGCGCCCGGTGGGCTTACGGGAAAACATCTCATAGAAGTCGATGACTCCGTACAGCTCGGCAAGCGGCACTCGGAGTGCCCTGCCCACCTCCGCGGCGACCGCTTCCGATAGCCACCCTTTGAGTCGTTGCGCGAGGTGCAAGGCGGGCAGGAGCGCCGTGCGGCCCCGAGGACTTAACTCCGCCAGCCTGGAGCGCAGGAGATCGAGGTCGGCGTCGGACATGTATTCTAGAATCTTGTTCGTCGACCGTGTCAGCGCTCACGCCCGGGCGGCGCGAGGCGCGCCGGGAACCGAAGGAGTTGCTGCTGCACGGCGGGTGTTTATCGCTGATCCCGCGTCACGACCGAGCTAAGGGCCCTGAACGGCCCCGTAGTTTTCACCATTGCTGAACCTTACCCGGTTAACAACCGATCTACGGAAAAGGCGCCTCCGCCGCCGATCACCAGGGCCAGAGACATCACGAGAAGCGCGAGCGTGTATTCAATGCCGCTTTCTTCTCCCGGCCGGCGGGCGAGAAAAAAACCGTGGCCCCAGTGGGACTTGAACATTGCCGTGGCGATGAACATCGCAAGTCCCAACGCAAACGGCCGCGTCAGAAATCCAATGAGAAGGGCGAAGCTGCCAAAAAACTCAATGAACAAGCCGAGCGCGCCGATCGGTGTCGGGATATGATGCTTGTCGCGCCAGTTGGCGAGATGCGCCTTTACGCCGCGGCCGCCGAACCAGCCGAAGATCTGTTGCGTCGAGTGAAAGAAAAACGTCACGGCAAGGCCCAACCGCAACAGGAGAAACGCATATGAAGGGGTGGTGTCGAAAATCCATGTCATCAGAGCCTCCGGCGCACGGGAAACAGGTCGCTCTTACCACACAACAAACGTTCGAATCAAAACCTCTCGCAACGGCTCGAACAATCCTGCAACGCTCGTCACCGCTTTGTGCAACGACGGCCCATACCTCCACTTGACCACTGGAAGGTCCGTAAGGTAAACCAATGGCGTTTTGATCGCGTGCGGATGCGGGAAATCGACACGCGTGACACGAGGAGGACCCGGGAAGTATGGCAGGCAACGACAAGCAGCGTACACGGAGTGATTCAAGAACACCGCCGGCATCGTCCGTCGGGAACGGCGCAGCGCCGGGCGCGCTCGGAGCCGGCATCGGGATAATTCCCGAGACGTGGGACCTGGTCGCCGACGTGGTTATCGTCGGTGCGGGCGCAGCGGGTCTGCCGGCGGCGATCAAGGCTGCGGAAGGCGGCGCCTCGGTGATCGTTGTCGAGGCGAACTACGATGTCGGTGGCCATGCGATCATCAGCGGCGGCAACACGCCCCTCGGCGGCGGCACGAGCGCGCAAAGAAAGTACGGCATCGAGGATTCGCCCGATCTCGTCTTCTCCGATTTGACCGACTGGTCTATCGTGCAGCCGAACGGTTGGCCCGATTACCGCTACAATGACCGGGCGATCATGCGGGCATTCGCCGATCACTGCGCTCAGACCTATGAGTTCCTGGTGGCGAACGGTGTGCGATTCAAAGACATTCCTCCGGATAATCAGGGCGGGCACAATCTCGGGAATTCGGCTCCTAGAGAGAACCACCTGGTCTGGGACAAAGGCGCAGGATTCGAGAGTCCGAACGCGCGGGGAGGTACGAGCTTGGTCAGGCCGCTCGAGGCGAGCGCTCGAGCCAAGGGAGTGCGGTTCCTGCTTAGCTACAAGATGACAAACCTCGTGCGCGAGCTAGGCGACAACGAAAAGGCGGGCCGGGTGATCGGCCTGACCGCCACGTACACGCCCCGCATCATGCCGGGTCAGACGGAGCCGTTAAAGAGCTTTCGCTCCGACGGCAACATCGAGATGACCCAGCCGACCGTCGCAGTCCGTGCGCGACGAGCCGTGATCATTGCCACGGGGGGCATGACCAGCAACGTCAACTTCCGCCGCATGTTCGATCCGCGGCTCACCGAGGTGCTGCAAGTCGCGGGCGAACCTTGGAGCTTTCAGGACGCGAGCGGGGAGCTTGCGGCGATGGCGATTGGGGCGTCGCTGTGGGGTTTCGCCAACCAGATCCTCGAAAACGGCGATAACATCCGGACGCAACGGGCGCTGGCAACCCGGTACAATTACATGAAATGGGAACTCGAAACGCCGATTTTCCCCCTCGTCCGCGCCACGGGCCTCAGCGTCAAAGACTGGCAGGACCTGATCCTCGTCAATCAGGTCGGCAAGCGGTTTTACGACGAAACCAAGGGGGACTACCCGCACGGAAACGTTTACAACGAGATCTGCCCTTGCATCCCCAACGATTACCGCAACAACGAAAAGATCGACTTCAACCCGACCAAATACAACTTCTTCAACGCGGCGGTTGCCATGAACGAGTACTCCGAGCCCCCCGATTATTCTTGCGGGCCGGTATGGGCCATCTTCGATGCCGACGCCGCCGCGCGCGAGAAATGGAAACTGACGCCGCCCTACGTCGATCCCGACGGATACTTCTTCAGCGCGAAAACGATTCCGGAGTTGGCGAAAGCGATCAACAATCCCTATCAAGCCAAGCCGATGAAGGGTGAGGTCCTGCAAGCGACGGTGGACCGATACAACGCCTTCGTGGAATCCGGGGTGGATGAGGATTTCGGCAAACCGACGCCTAAGTACAAGATCCAGGCAGCGCCGTTCTATGCCGCATGGGCGACGCCGCTCGTCCACGACACGCGTTCCGGCCTGAGGATCAACGCCAAATGCCAGGTAATGGATATGAACGGGCAGGTCATTCCTGGACTGTACTGCGCCGGAGAATCCGCAGGGGGCTTCAACCAGCACGGCCTGGGACGCTGTACAACGCAGGGTTTCATCGCGGGCATGAATGCTGCCGCAGAGAGGCCCGAGGGCTAATTGTCGGATGCGGCCGCCAAGGGCTTGCCTGGCGATGCATTAATCCTGGAGCCGCTCGCGCTCCTCCCGCTTCCGCCTCAACAAGTCGCGCAGGCGCTCGCGTTCGCGATCTCGCTCGAGCGTTCCACGCTCCGCCGCGCTCGCATCGAGATCGCGCCCCGGCTCGTTTCCCAGGTCGCGCGGCGGAGGAGAGCGAGTCGCTGCCTTATCTCCTCCAAACAGCCAGTCCCTGAAGATGCCGCCGAACCACTCCCTGGCCGCCTCCAAGTAAGGTTCCCACGGCGAGTCGTACGGCCGCTCGAACGGGAATTCGGCCGCGCTATCGATCAAACCGGCAGCCAGCGCTTGCTGAAAAAAGTCGGCGACGACAGGGAGTGCGTTGTGCGCGCCCTCGCCCCAGTAATCGCTCCGCATCGTGACGCGCGCGTCATTAAAGCCCACCCATGAGCCGGCCACCATCCGGCGGTGCATCAAAATGAACCAGCCGTCGGTGTTTTTCTGTGTCGTGCCGGTTTTGCCCCCAACATCGGCGCTGATACCGAAACGGACACGGACCGCTTGCCCCGTGCCGCGGTCTACGGCGCCGCGCAGCATGTTGATTAAATGCTCGATCGTCGCCTGCGAAAGAACCCGCCGGCTGTGGGTCTCGAATCGGGCAAGCACGTTACCGCTGCGATCCGTGATGCGCGTGATAAACAGCGGCTGGCGATATTCGCCGAGCGCGGCGATCGTAGCGTAAGCGGAGACCATTTCCAGCAAGGTAACGGGACTCGTGCCCAACGCTAATGCCGGCACCTCGTCGAGCTGGCTGCGGTTGACTCCCATGTTGCGCGCAAGCTCGGCAGTTCGCCGTGGGCCGACTTCCTGCATGACTTGCGCGGTGATCGTGTTTTTGGAGTATATGAGACCATCACGGGCCGTTACGCGCCGGCCGGTCGGTTGGGACGCGTCGGTAGGGCGCCACACCGTGCCGTCCGGCATCGGAATTTCCACTGCCCGGTCTGTAAAACGCCGATCGGGAGACATCCCGTGCTCGAGCGCCGCAGCGTAAACGAACGGCTTGAACGTCGAACCCGGCTGCCGCCGCGCTTGTGCCACATGGTCGAATTGGTCAGTTGCAAAATCGCGGCTCCCAACCCAGGCTTTCACGTGACCGGTAATCGGATCGAGCGCGACAAATCCCGCCTGCAAGCGTGTTTTCTCGGCGCGCAGTTTCGCCATAAATTCACGATCGCTCTTGAGCTTGGCGAGCGCGGCTTCGGGCGTCGCGCCCGCATCCAGCGCGCGCCGATAGGCCGGAGACTCGCGCACAAACGCGTCGATCAAGCCGGGTTTGGTTCTCCAAAAATAGCCGAACGGCTGGACCCGGCGGCGCGCGTCCACGTACGCCTTGGCGCTCGTCGATAACAAACGGCCGGAATCGGTACCCCATTCGACATCGGCGACCGCTTGAAGCGCTTCGACTTGGCGCTCGACCGCGCGGTTGGCGACCGCCTGCAAGCGCGAATCGATCGTGGTATGCACGACCAGCCCATCGGAATAAATATTGCGGTCGTTACGGTCCGCCCAATCGATCAGCCACTTGCGAACGTGCATCGCCAAATGCGGCGCGGGCCCCAGAGGCTCGGGCTGGCGTTCAAAATCGAGGCGGATCGGTTGCGTTTTTAGCTTTTCGAAATCGGCCCGGGCCAGGATGCCGCGTTTGACCATTTGCGAGAGCACGACATTGCGTCGCCCGAGCGCGCGCTCGGGATTGAGCACCGGGTTATAGTAACTCGTCCCTTTCAGCATCGCGACGAGCGTGGCGCTTTCCAGCAGCGTGAGTTTCGCGGCCGGCTTGTCGAAATAGGTGCGCGCCGCCATCTCGATACCGAAGGCGTTGTAGAGGAACGGGATGGTGTTGAGATACGTCTCCAGGATTTCGTCTTTCGTGTAGGCGTATTCGATTTTGATCGCCGTAATCGTCTCTTTGATCTTTCGGGTGATCGTGCGTTTGCGTCCGATTTCATCCGGATAGAGGTTGCGCGCAAGTTGCTGCGTGAGGGTCGATCCCCCCTCGGGATCCCCGATGAAGACGCGAAGGATTCCGGTCGCAGTGCGCCACAAGTCAACGCCGTAGTGGCGGTAGAAACGATGATCCTCCGTCGCGATCAGGGCATCGACGACGTGCGGCGAGATCCGATTCAATCTTACCCATTCGCGGTTCATCGGCTTGAACGTCGCCAGATGTTTCCCATCGGAAGAAACCAACACTGCGGGCCGATCGATTCTAGCTTTTCGGATATCGGAAATACTGGGAGTGAAGGGTATCAACAAAACCGCGTAAGCGCCGAGTGCCGCGAGCGCCAATCCGGCGAGTGTGGAGAATCCCTTGGCGGCTCGAAACAATCGAGCGCGGGCACTGAGGGCCGGATCGCAGGCAGCTCTAAAGTGCTCCACGATCCGGCGGCAGCATCGCTGGAGCCGCCCGGGACGTCCTCCGATTTCAACCATGGCTGTGCCTTGATTTCCCGAGCCGGGAGGCCGAGTTTTTAGACGATTGAAGCGAGAAAGAAGTAACGCCGGTGCTTTCCGGCGACCTGCTCGCTTGTTTTCCGAGGCGCAAAAACGTGATACGCCTCACCAATGGCGCCCGGTCGCCCTAGCCACCGGCCGGTTCATTGTATCACACGCTTCGGGAGGGAGCATGATCAACGTTGAAGGCGAACCGATTGAAGTCATCGACGCGCATTCTCACATGGGAGCGAGAAAGAAGCTCGCCATTCATCAAATCCCGCCGATCATGAAATTCATGGCCGAAGATATGCTGCAGTCGATGGATGCGGCGGGCGTCGATAGTGTGGTTACGTTTGCAATCGGCATCGGAGAGCCGTCGGACTATCGCGAAACCAACCAGTACATCGCCGATGCCATGAACCGGCACGCTGGACGCATCCACGGATTTATGCGACTCAGCCCGGGGAACGGGCCGAAAGACACGCTTCAGGTGCTGGAGGAGGGGGTCAAGCTCGGGCTCAAGGGAATCAAGATTCATCCGCTGATCGAGAACTGTCCGGCGAACGATAAGGAAAACGTCTATCCCCTGATGGAAGCGGCCGAGCATTACGGTCTCGTCGTGCTCTTCCACTGTGGCTTGGGAGAAAACGCAAGCCCGCGACGGATCGGCGAAGTCGCCCGAGATTTTCCCAGGCTGCCGATTATCATGGGTCATTCGGGCTTGGTCGAAGGCGTAAGAGAGGTGGTCGAGATCGCGAAGCGGTGCGAGAACGTCCACATGGACAGCTCCGGTGTAGGATGGTTGCCGTTTTTTTGCGAGTCGATTTCATGGGCCGGCCCGGATCGCGTCCTCTATGGCTCGGACCATCCATTTAACCCGATGGATTGGGAGATCGAAAAGATTGTTAAACACGCGCAGAGACATTTGAAGCTCAAAATTGAAGATCTCCGGCTGATCATGTCGGGCAACATCAAACGGCTGCTGAAAATCAGTTAGCCCGGGCTTTCCGAACAGCGGACCGGATGGTCCGGAAGTCAAGGGAATCGGATGATGGATTCATTTCTGCGCTTTCCCCCAGACCTGCTCGAGACGCGCCGCCCGGCCGCAGCCGTAGGTATAGATTTTGTAGCGGATCGGGTTTTTCTTATAGTAGTCCTGATGATACTCCTCTGCCGGATAAAACTGCGTCGCCGGGACGATCTCGGTTGCGATCGGTTGTTTGAACCGTTTGCTCAGGGCTTTCTTCGATTCCTCGGCGAGCCGCCTTTGGGTCTCGTCATGATAAAAAATCGCGGAGCGGTATTGGCTGCCCATGTCGCAGAACTGTCCGTTCGGCGTGAGGGGATCGATATTGCGCCAAAAGACCTCGAGGAGTTTCGAGTAACTGATCTTTTTCGGATCATAAACGATCTCCACGGCTTCGGCGTGACCGGTCGTGCCGGAACTCACCTCTTCGTATGTCGGGTTCTTCGTTTTGCCCCCGGTGTAGCCGGATGTGGTTGCAAGAACACCGTCCAGCTCGTCGAAGGGCGGCTCCATGCACCAGAAGCAGCCGCCGGCAAACGTCGCCTTGGCTGTTTGCGTACTCTCGGCGGCGTAGACGGCGACGCCCGATATCAGCAAGATTCCGGCGAGCGTAAAATATGACCAGCGTGTGCTTCTAACGTTCATGATCCCCCCGCGGAATGATTTACCTGGCACAAGACCAGATCACTTTTTTCTTCCCTTGCCAAGTGTTGAGTCGACAAAGGCGCAATCGTTTCATGCTTAGAACTGCGGACCAATGCTTTTGGTTCCCGATAAAACCAGCTAGGCGGCGGCCGAATTTGCGCGCCGCGCGCCATCGGGCGCTTTTCGGGTTGAAGAAAGGTCGCCCAGCGGTTCAGAATTCAAACGTGACTTGGGTGAATAGGCTGTAGGCCATCTTGCCCGAGAGCGGTCCATACGCCCTGCCCGCGCGGAACGCGGCGCCGACGAGTTCAATTTCAATGTTCTTCCACTGTCGAATGATCGAGTAGAGCATCCACTCTTGGCCAATGTTCCTACTGATGCCGTTGGGCTCTGCTTCGATGCGCGCTTCGCCGCGCAAAAAAGGCGCGGCGCGAACTTGCCGGAAGTTGCGGTACGCAAACTCGACATGGCTCCTCCACAGGATCGGGAACTGCACGGCGAAGGTGGGAATTCTCAGATTCGAAAGTTCCGGCCTCAAGATTTCGCCGTACGTGCGAAACTCTTCGTCGTCGGCCTGAAGCCCCGTCTGGCGGAAAGAACGATCTGCGCCCGCATCACGGCGTTTGTCGCCGGATCCTCGGGCGTATGCAAGGATGAAGACGGGTTCCGCGGGAAACTGTGATTCCCACCGCCCGCCTAGGTCAATGGCCCAACCGCGCACTCGATGGCTGCTGCGGGAGGCGACGCGCAGCCGGCTTCCCGCCAGCTCGTCGAATTCCAATAGTTTTTCTCTCCCAACCACGCCGGCGAGGTCGAGCCAGTACGAGACGTTTCCGTAGCGGGCCGGATGCGTTCCGGAGGCTCGCAACCCCGTCCACCAGAGCCGTCCGTCGCTCGGATCCTCGCGATCCTCCTTCACCGTGGCCCCACGCGCGGGCGTGGCCGAGCGATCGTTTTCGTGCAGGAGGAAGAGATCGAGGGCGTGATTCTTGAAATAGGCCCAGTTGGCGCGCGCGAGCACGCGAACGACGCGACTCTGTTCCGGATCGACGGAGTTGTCGCGCAGCGATTCCTGGAAAAGTTCGCGCGCGACGCCGAGCTCCAAGATCCATGGTTCGGGCCGATAACGCACGCTTACCGCGTCCAGCTCCTCATCCCACCACCAGCGGCGCGGCTCTTCGAAGCTCTGGCGCCCGATCGTGAAACTCAAGTCGCGTCCGAATAATTTGTCGAACCGGACCCAGGTTTCGCCGCGCTCCGGATCGAACTCCGATCTCCTCGGCCCTCCGCCCGTGTACAGCTGGTGTTCTCCCACGAACTGTCCTTCCAACAGAACGGAGAGCCAGTCGTCATAGCGGTAAAGCCAACGTAACTGCAACTCCTGATCAAAACGAAAGAGATCATCTCGGTTCCTGTTGTCGAGCGCGAAATTTTTCCTGAAGTCGAATTTGATCTCGTATTCGCCTTCGATCTCCGAAGAGGATGTCTGCGCCGCGGCAGCGGCTGTCAATGACGTGAAAAAAAAGATCAGGGCTAAGGAGGCGAGGCGTAAAGCCATTGCGGCAGTTCGAAAGCGCGGGAAAAACCAGAACAGTTTAACTCCGGCGCGGAGTCGTTGACAAACAGAATTTCCGATCTCCGAGCGACGAAGGATAGCCGGCATGCGCGCCGGGGCGGCGAGGGCGCCGCTCGCCACCCCGCGCAGCCGTAGGAACAACCCTCCTCACTACTGGATCGTATAGTCGATCAGCTCGAAGCCATCGTCGAACACCAGACCGACTCCAGGGCAGTAGCGTTTGATGCTCCTGCCACGTTCGAGCCTGGTCGTTTCCTCCACCTGAACGCAGTCGGTAAACGGATTCGCGGCATCTTTGGGATCGGGGATCTCCAGTCCCATTCTGGTATGCTCCGCGCGGTCCAGCGCGACGCCCGGGGCTTGTTCCTGAAAGTAACGCGAGCCGAGGAGAAATCTCGCCGGCATGATCAGGCCGGGAAGGGCGCCGTCCACTCCCGCCTCCCAGGCGCCGCCGATGTCGGGTGGATCAACGGTCTCGCCGAAATAAAAGATGTCGTTGGTCTGCTGGCAGCGGGCAAAGAAATTGCGCGATCTTTCAATCACCGAGCCATTTTCGGTTTCCAGCTCTTCGACGATTCGGGTCGTAACCGTTCGGCTACCTGCCGGTGTCTCGAAAGTCACGTTGTGCGTTTCGTTCAAGACCGTGATCTCGAGCATTTCGTTCCCGTCCTGGAGAATCAGTTTGTCTCCAGGATTCAGGCTAAAATAGTCGTTCCTGCCCGTGCTGGAGAACGTGCAGTCCTCCAGCCGAAACTCGGTCGTGAACTTGCCCTTTTTTTTGGCGTCAGCGGCTCGCGCGGGCCCTACCATAAACAGGAAGAAAACCAGCGCTATCGCGCTCAGCGCTACCATCGTGCTCGCATTAATTTTGTCTTTCATGACAAATTCTCCTTTGAGCGGTCGCTCTTTGGTTTGCAGTCAAACGCTTTCCGATCGGCTTTCGAGCCGTCAGGTGTAGCCGCTGCAATAGGCGTGAATACCGATTTGATTGGAAATGACACTACCCGCGTCCATGGCGCACCTCCTTACTGGGGGCCAACCATAGCAAGCGAGGCTAATACACAGGTGATGGGAAGATTACAGTTTTGTAAGCTTAGGCTCGTAGAAGTGCCCCGGGGAATTCACGCGCTCAGCTTTAGCGTGAGAGCGCGATCCGCTCCGGGTTCCGGTTAATGGGTTGCTGCTTCAAAGGCACCTCCCCTGCCTCTCCGAGGCTGTTTACGCCGGTGGCCGGGGGCTGCAATGTAACTCCACGTCCCTGTGCCCTTCGCCCTTCGGGCTTGCCCTCTCTGCCAAAGCGTCTCGTCTGTGCCAGTGTTCCGGAGGGCGAGGCTGAAAGCCGCAGGCACAAGCGTAGTGAGGCGTGTGAAGGCTGCCGCCTAAGCAGAGAGGGGTGAGCAGGGTAGGCTAATAGTGAAAGTCGTGCCCCTGTGGGGCACACTGGAGACCGAAATCTCGCCGCGGTGAGCCTGAACAATCGCCTGGACAAGGCTCAATCCGAGGCCGACTCCCGGTCGTGACCGGCTGCGATCGCACCGGTAGAAACGCCTGAAGATGCGGGGAATCTCCTCAGGCGCGATGCCGATGCCGGTGTCTTCCACGCGTAGGACGGCCGCTTTGCCGTCCTGATACGCCGAGACCGTGACAACTCCGCCCGCCGGCGTATAGTTGAGCGCGTTGTCGATGAGATTCGCCACCATGCGCTGTAGGTCTTGGAGCTCGCCCCGGACCACGGCGTCACGATCGGCGCGGGCGATAAGAGAGACTCCTTTGTCCTCCGCCACCGGTCGAAAGAGTTCACACGCGTCCAGGACTACACGCGCTATGTTCACGTCCTCAGCGCTTAATCTTTCCGCCCTGGATTCCGCGCGAGAGATATAAAGCATCGTATTGATCATCTCCAAAAGTCGATCGCATTCCTCGACGGTGTTCGCAGCCGCGGCCTCATACTCGTGCATCGTTTTACCCGTCGTCAAAGCCATCTCAGCGACCCCGCGGATTCTGGTAATCGGGCTCCGCAGGTCGTGAGCGATGTTCTCCGTCATTTCTTTCATTTCGGTGATCAGCATCCGGATGCGGTCGAGCATTTCGTTGAACGTGGTCGCCAGTCTGTCGACTTCCTCGGCGCGGCCCGTCACGGGAACGCGTTGCTGGAAGTCGCCGCTGGATATCGACCGTGCGGTCCGCGTCACTTCTTCGACACTCCCGAGGGCTCGCTTGGCCATGAACCACCCGAAAAAACCCGCCAGCACCGTGACGGCGGGCACGGTGAAGCCGAAGATCTGGCGGAACTCCGCGAGAAAGTCGTCATTATCCTCTAGAGACATTCCAATTTGCATGATCGTGCCCGGCCCGACGGTGCCATAAACCGCGCGCGCTTTATGCTCCCGTCCTTCGATCGTGAGCGTCTCGAACACGGGCTCGCCATTTGCTGCGATTTCCCGTAAGGCGGCCGTGTTTACCGGCAAATCTCCCCAAAAGAAAAGATCGGATGATGCCGCGACGCGACCATCCGGCGCCACGAGCCGATAGAAGATCTCCTTAACGCCGTCTTCGTTCGCTTCAGCAATCATCGTCTGCGCCAGCTCTTCGATTCCCTTGGTCTCCAGGAGCGCGGCGAATTCTTTGAGGTCGTCCAGCAATTCCTCGTCGGTCCGGTGGCGAAGAATCGAGGCGATCTGAAGGTAAAATAGTAAGAAGGCGAAGATCGACGAGGCTGTGAAGATCCCGGCGTACCAGACGGTTAGACGAAACGCGAGGGTACGTCGGAACCTACGGAGCTTGTCGAATGACATATCCGATACCGCGAATGGTATGGAGGAGCTTCGAAGGGAATCCCCGGTCGATCTTATCCCGCAAGCGGCACACGCAAGCTTCTACCACATTGGTGTGAGGATCGAAGTTGTAATCCCACACGTGCTCCATGATCATGGTTTTCGACACGACTCGGCCTGCATTGCGCATCAGGTACTCGAGCAGCGCGAACTCGCGCGGCTGGAGGTCGATTTTGGCGTTGGCCCGAATCACCTCGCGGGTGAGCAGATTGAGGCAGAGATCCCCGACCGTTAAACTCGTCGGCTCGGAAACGCCGCTCGCCCTGCGTAGCAGGGCGTGAATGCGGGCGAGGAGCTCGGAAAACGCAAAAGGCTTGGCGAGATAGTCATCGCTCCCGGTTTCCAGGCCCTTGACCCGATCGTCCGTCGATCCTCGGGCGCTCAGGATGATCACCGGAAGCGTGTTCTTTTTGCGACGTAGTTCCCTGATCAGCGCCAAGCCGTCGAGCTTCGGTAGCATGAGATCGATAATCGCGGCATCGTAGGGCTCGTTCAGCGCGAGGTGAAGGCCGCTCTCGCCATCGGTTGCGTGGTCTACGGCAAAACCGCCTTCCCGTAGGCCTTTGAGAACAAAAGAAGCGGTCTTCGTGTCGTCTTCGATCAACAGCAAACGCATCCCTGACGCTACCGTCCCCGATCGGAACGGGCGCATCGTATCTGAAACACTCGGGTCCTTCAAATTCACTCCGCCCGCATGTGCCTGCCGGCTCTGCCAAATCGCAAAGAAGGCAGCCGCGGCCCGCAGTAATCGTATGTCTCCCTCCTCCCATCGTGACGGTAGCAGGAGGGACGCACGCCAAGGTGACGGGAACATTACTCTTTGGTAATGTTCGCTGGAAAAAGAAGGTCGGGTATCGCGCCTGGACAGCTCCCGGCATCAGTTGCGCCGAGCGCAACCGTCGTAAGGAGGGTATTCGTGTGCTCGTTCCGATTTCACAAGTTAAACTGGCGCGCCTTCCTTGCGCCTTCGTGCTGTTGATGTTTATCGGCGGCTATTTCGGCTTCACTCCGGAAAGCGCCGGCGCTGCCGAAGGCATACAGCCGTTTGCTGCTTTCAAGACCGACGTGGATATCGATATCGAGGACGGCGAACTCGAATTCGTCGGTGTGTTTACTTTGAGCCCGGACAGCGACGGCATCGATCCAATCAGGGATCTAATCACGCTCCAGCTCAGGGGCGGTACCGGAACGTACGCGGTCACGATACCTGCGGGCTCGTTTAAAAAGGAAAGAAACGCGTTTACGTTCCAGGGCACGATCGACCGAGTGAGACTCAGGGCCTCTGTCCGGCTGCTCCGCGATCGCGCATTCGAGTTTCAACTCGAGAACGAGCGCGCCAATTTCAAAGGCTTCGCCAATCCGGTGACGGTGAGCCTGACCATTGGCGACGATGGCGCCAGCCAGACACTCAAGGCGAAGATCGAGTAGCGCGCGTTATGCTTTCGGCTGCATCAGCCGACGCGTCAAGGCCGATACTCGACCCGGTCTGCATCGCGAGCTCTTTCAACGTCAGGCCGTTGAGCGCTTGATCGACTGCGCGGTCACGGCGGAGCAGAACCTCCGCGGCCGGGCCGGTGTTTTTGAAGTCCGGCGGGGCTGAATCGCCGATGATATCGAGGATCTGTTTTACGGTGATCGCTTCAGGGGAACGCGCCAGCGCGACTCCCTCGGGGTCCGCGGAGCGGAGCACCATGCCGGCGCGTACGAGATCATCGATGACATTGTCCAAGCTCGAGACGCCGAGAAGGACCGCAAGCTCGGCTGGTTGCCACGGCGGTCGATCGGAAAAGTGGCGGCGGGTAATCTCAACCAGCGCCGAGATCGCCAACCACTCCCGAAACCGGTGACCTCGGTTGCCGTAAAGTGCCTCGCGCACAAAAGCGTAGGGGTACTGGTGAAAATACGCGATCTCGGCTCCGATCAGAAAAATCAGCCAACCGGTGTACAACCAAATTAGAAAGACGATAATGATGGCAAAGCTCGAGTAGATAGCGGCATACTGCGCCGAGTTGGCGACAAAGGCTGCGAACGCGATGCCGACGAGTTGCCACAAAAGCCCGGCCGTGGCGCCGCCGACGAGGGCGGAGGTGAAGCGAACCTTGGTATACGGGATCAGCTTGTAGAGAAAGGTGAACGTGGCGCAGAGAAGCGTAAACGGCATCACGCTGGTCGCGAGCGTCAGCACGTAGCTGACGAAACCTATTTGAACGAGACGTTCAACCAGCCAGTGACTCTGCGCCGATGCGGTAAGCGCCAGAGCGGTGAAGACCATGACCGGCCCGACCAGAACCACGCTTAAGTAGGCGGTGATTCTCTGGCCCCAGCTCCGCGAGCGGGGCAAGCGCCAGATCTGGTTCAGTGCGTTCTCGATCTTGCCCACGAGCGTGACCACCGTGTAGAACAACATCACCAAGCCCGCCGCTCCGAGAATGCCGACCCGAATATTCTCGACGAAGTTGATGATCCTGGTCGTTATCTGGGACGCCTCTGGGCCTAGCGGCTGAAGCAAACGCGCAAGGAACGGCTCGAGAGCGTTCTGCACGCCGAACGCTTTCAGGACGGAAAACATGACGGCAAGAAACGGCACCAGTGAGAGCAGGGTCGAGTAGGTCAAGCTCATCGCCTGGAGATTCAAGATGTCGTCGCGGTACCTGGCGGTGGCGATCGCGGCGGCGCGGTACAGTGAGTCTCTGATCGCGGAGAGCCGGGTCATAAGGGAAACCTGTCCGTCACGAAGCCGGAATCGCTATCGGTATTGTAAACAGAAACCCAGACCGTTCCTCAACCCGGAGAATTGCGTGCCGGGACTATCGTGGCCCCGGCGAAGATGATGTAAGAATGTGGTATCGAGCGTCGTTTTAGAGAAGGAGTTGCCCATGCCGAAGCATCCGTTGGCCGGAAGGCCCGCGCCTACCGATATTTTGATCGATCCCGCGGCGATTGAAAGGGCCTATTACGAGCGACGGCCCAACACCGAAGACCCGCAGCAGTTGGTGAGCTTCGGCACGAGCGGCCACCGTGGAAGCCCGGTCAACGGCAGTCTCAATGAAGCCCATATCCTAGCGATTACTCAGGCGATTTGCGAGTATCGGGCGAGCAACGAGATCTCCGGCCCGTTGTTTATGGGCAAAGACACCCACGCCGTCTCGGGCCCGGCACAGCAAACCGCTCTCGAAGTCCTCGCGGCGAACGGCGTGCAAACGATCATCCAGCGAGAAGGCGCTTACACGCCAACCCCCGCGATCTCCCGCGCGATACTGGCGCACAATCGCGGCCGCACGGAGGGCCTCGCCGACGGCATCGTCGTCACGCCCTCGCACAATCCTCCCGAGGACGGGGGCTTCAAGTACAATCCGCCCGAAGGCGGGCCTGCCGACACGGGCACCACGGCTTGGATTCAACAGAGGGCCAATGCGCTGCTGAGGGAGGATAATCGCAGCGTCAAACGGATGCCGTACGACTCGGCATTGCGCGCTCCCACGACACAGCAGGCCGATTTGGTGCGTCCCTACGTGGACGATCTGACTGCGGTGATCGATATGCGCTCGATTGGCGCGCGCCAGGTGAAAATCGGCGTCGATCCCTTAGGCGGGTCGGCACTGGGCTACTGGCAGCAGATCGCCGAGCATTATCGCCTCGATCTCACGATTGTAAACACCACGATCGATCCGACCTTCCGCTTTATGACGCTCGATCACGACGGCAAGATCCGCATGGATTGCTCGAGCCCTTACGCGATGGCACGCCTGATCGAGCTGAAAGATCGCTTCGACATTGCCGCGGGCAATGACGCCGACGCAGATCGTCACGGGATCGTCGTCCCGTCGCACGGGTTGATGAATCCGAATCACTATCTTGCGGCGGCGATCCATTATCTTTTGACCCACCGGCCGAAGTGGTCGAAGGAGATTGCGGTGGGGAAGACGCTGGTCAGCAGCTCGTTAATCGACCGGGTTGCCGCGCGCCTGGGTCGAAAGCTGTTCGAGGTTCCCGTCGGTTTTAAGTGGTTCTCGCCGGGATTGTTCGACGGCACCATCTGCTTTGGTGGCGAAGAGAGCGCGGGCGCGAGCTTTCTCCGCATGGACGGCTCGGTCTGGACGACGGACAAAGACGGCATTATCCTTGCGCTTCTTGCGGCGGAGATGATCGCAACCACCGGGCGCGATCCCGGAAGCTGGTACGAGACGTTGGCGGTCGAATTGGGCAGGCCGTTTTATGCTCGAATCGACTTGCCGGCGAACGCAGCGCAAAAAAAAGCCCTCAAGGGTTTGCGGCCGGAAAAGCTTGCCGCCGCGGACCTTGGGGGAGAGCCGATATTGGCCAAGCTCACCAAGGCGCCCGGTAACGGCGCCGATATCGACGGCTTGAAGATCACGGCGCGCAACGGCTGGTTCGCCGTTCGGCCTTCGGGTACCGAGGATTTGTGTAAGATCTACGCCGAGAGTTTCGTCTCCGAGGATCACCTGAAAAAAATCCAGGAGCAAGCGTCCGAGATCGTCGAATCGGTGTTTGCGTCCGCGGGCGGTTAGAGACCGACCGGAGACCGATGACCGGAGAGACGGACCGGAGACGGGGACCGAAGACCGGAAGTGCGGATCGAGACCGAGGACGGGTGCGACTTTCCGGTCCTTGGTTATTGCCAGTCCCCTGTCTCCCGTGTTCGGTCGTAGCTTTTACGCCAGGGCGAACAGCGCCTTGGGATTGCGATACGTGATCTTATCGTACTGGTCCGGCGTGATCGTTCCGAGCGCTTTCAAGTTCCGGAGCGCTTCGATTTCGGTGGATTGATCGTTGTGGCCGTAGTCGGTGCCGATCGTTATGTTATCTTCGCCCGAATATTTGAGAATGTAATCGACGTCATCGTCGGTCTGGCACGATACGTACTGACGGTACTCGTGGAGCGGGTTGTCGGGAAGGGTTTTTCCCTGAGCCGCCCAACGGCGCCGTAAGTCTTTCACCACATAAGGGATCCACTGCGCCGCCGCTTCGGCCCAGTGAAACCGGAGATTTGGGAATAATCGCGGCACTTCACTCATCACCACGGAATGGAATGCGCCGATTACGGGAATGCGAAATTTCCAAAAACTGCCGCCGCCGTTGTATTGGGAGACCAGGTCGATGTTCTGCGGATTACCGTTACCCACATGCACACCGACGGCCAAACCGAGATCGCTCATCCGCTCGTATAAGGGATAAAAGTAGGGATCGGTGATGAGCCGGTGGCCTTCGATGCCGCGCATGAACACGCCGCAGGCTCCGTTGCGGTGGCAAAACTCGAGTTCCGCCAGAGAGGCGCGCATGTCGAGAAGCGGTAGAACGCAGATCCACCTGAGCCGATTGTTTCCCTGCCGATAAATGTCCGCGAGCCAGCGGTTGTAAGACCGGCAAATCGGGATCTCCCATTCCGGCTTGTCGGTGACCTGTTCGATGAAGATAGTCGGGTAGAGCACCTGGATATCGATCCCAAGCTCGTCCATGTGGCGGAGCCGGGCTTCGACGTTCTCCATCTCGCGGGTTTCACGCGGGGTTTCCATCACGCGCCCGGTGCGCGCGGCGACCTCGGCGAGCTGTTGGGCGGTCATGACAATCCGAACCAGCCCGCGGATCTTACCGTCGACCAACCAGTACTCCTGCCCGCCTTCGCCTCCAGGCCGAACGATCAACGGTCGGTACTTCCGCTCGGCGGCATCCATGTAGTCCCAGGTGTGCTCGCTTTCGACTACGTGAGCATCGGAGTCAATGGTCGGCATCGTTCATCCCTCCTAAGGACGGTCGGGCAGGGACGGGGGGCAGGGAAACGAGCACGCCCTCCGCGGTCTTTTCCGTCAACTGGACATTGTTGTATCAAGGCTTTCAATGCGATAATGCTCGGCTCTACCAGAAATGTAAAGGAGCCTGCAACCCGCGGGCTCGCAGCGCCGGGCCGCCGGCGCGAGCGTATCATTGCGCGCAGCCGGGCCGCATCGCTGTTGTGCGCGAAAAAGAGCTGCGTTAAGGTATAGGCACGATGAAACAGACCTGTTTCGTATGCCTGAACGTCGATTGCAAGAGTCGGGGCTCTGAGGAACTGATGAAGGAGCTCACCGCGCAGGTGGCTGCAAGATCCCTCGACATCGAGGTCAAGTCCTATCTGTGTTTCGGGGCATGCGACCAGGGGCCCAATATCGTGGTGTACCCGCGGAAGCAGTGGTACGCGGGGGTCACACGTGCGGATTTGCCTGAAATCGTGGATTCTCTCGAAAGTGGAATGCACGTGAGCCGGCTCGATACGATCGACCCGAGCCTTAAAGAGATCACGTTTTCTCTCCTGGATACGGGGGTATTCTAGTAATCAAAACTCGGACGTTGGTTCGTAAACCGACTGTCTCAGTTTTGCAACAGCCACGCGCTCAATGTCTTTATGATGAGATTCTTAGGGGTAAAAGAGTCCAAGCTTTTTCCCGACGGATCCACCGGGTACAGAAATCGCTTTGGCATAGGCGTTGCTGCCGCAAAAGCAAAGGAGGCCGGGGATGAGAAAACAAGCCTATGATTTGAAGCGCCCGACAACGTGGCAGCGCATTTTTTTGCAGAGCAAGGTCAATGGCGCGCCCTATCGTGAAGAACAGCAGAACGATTTCAAATGGCGCTGGCCCGAAGACACTTACCTGAAACGCCGGCTCCAGTATCTGCGCTCTTTTCAGTTGCCCGACAAACCCGCTTAAAACACGAAAACCACTACCGGGGGTTTGCCGGTTTTACCTCGAGGACGAGCGCATCGGTGAATCCCTCCTGGCTCAAAGCGTGTTTGATATTTTCGGCCTCGCCTCGATTAGCGAAACGGCCGACGCGCACCCGGTACCAACGTTCCGGTCCGCGTTGGGCCTCTACCACGGAGGCGTCGTATCCGCGGCTTCTGAGTCGCTCGGCCGCCGCGGTTGCGCCGGCTTTTTCCTGCAGCGATTGGACCTGAACCGTCCAGGCGGGACGCGTCGCTCGAATCACGGCTACGTTGGGCTCGGCTGAGAACGGCTGGGGGTTTGCGGGTTCGGGAGCCTGAGCCGATACGGAGGTGAGCGGGGGTACGGGCGGACGGAGAGGGCCGGCATCACCCGGGGATGCGCCCGTTTTCTTCGGGGTTCCTTCGAGCACCGCGTTCTCCTCGAACGGAGACGGCGCTTCGGAATGCGACTCGCTTTGAGAAAGACTGGCGCGGATCTCCGCAGACGAGGTGAGTCGCCGAAGGGTTCTCGTGCGCGCTTCGTTTTGCCCGCTGAGAACGCCGAGGGCAAGCACGATCAGCGCCGTGATTGCGAAGGCGAGCGCCAGCACCAGGAGCTGTCCGCGGGTATAGTAATAGTGCCGCGCATTTCGTTTCATGTGACCGGCCTCAGCGCTAGTGTAACATTTTAAGATCCTTTACCGGGAAGAAAAATCTCCCGGCAGGGAGATTCGGGTAAACGGGATAAGTACATTTTTGCGAAGCACCTCGGGTCGTTCTGGCAAAATGGATTCATCGGTAGTTCTCGTCTTTTTTTCGGTTATTCGATCCGCGCGGCCGCTTCCTGGCGCACGAAACCGGGCGGGCGACCATGCTTCGAGCGAACTTCCAACCAGCCGTTCCGCGCCCCAACGACGTTGATCTTCACGCCGGGATCGGCCTCTGCGATGAGAGCGGAGCGCTCGCTCGGCGCGCTGTAGATTTGCGTAGGACGCGTGATCTTGAATACGCCCTGGACCCGCGGGTTGGGGCTGCCTTCCCTATCGTTGACGCCGCTCGCCGGCCGCCGATCTCCTCCCGAGCCTTGCATCCCGTTCGAGGATGGGTCCAACTCCGTTTGCGGGATGGGATCGCCTTCGAAAAGCGAAAATCCATCGGGGCTCGTTGCCACCAGGCCTGCCGCGACGAAAAGAACCGTCAAGGCCGAGGCGAGCCCCAGTTGCCAGGTGCGCGCGCGCCAGCCGAAGCGCGTCCTGCCTGCCCGCAGCCGGCCCTGAACTTCAGCCGCTGAATCCGGTCCCAAGGGCTGCCGCTCATGCCGTTGCGCTTCGCTCATCGGCCCTTCGGGTTTCTCGACGGCGAGAGCCTGCCGCCTTAGCTCGGCGTTTTCTCTTTCGAGCCGCGCCTGGCATGAGGCGAATTCCGCGAGCTTTCTTTCCGCCTCGCATCGTGCTCGGTCGTTAGCCTGGAGCGATTCGACTTGACGCGCCAGAGCGGCGTTCAGAGCTTTCAATTCGGCGCAAAGCCCGTGCTGCTTCTCAAGCTCGCCCAGAGCGTGATGGAGCCGTGTTTGGGCAGCTTCGAGCCGTTCATCGCTGCCTTCACGAGCGGCCAGGATCTCGCTCTCGAGCTTGGAGTTGCGCTCGGCGACGGCGCGCACGTACGCAGCCGATTCCGCGAGGCGAGCCTCGCTCGCCCGGAGCTGTTCCTGGGCATTGCGAAGCTGGTCGCGCAAAGGCTCAATCGCTTCGTTGCTCTGTTGTTTTTCAAATTCGAGTTGTTTGATCCGCTCCCTTAGACGCCGGAGTTCTTCGGCTGCGGGTTCGCCTGCCCCCAGCCGGATCGATAGTGTCCTGAGCCGCTCGTCTCGCTCCTGGATCTCGAGCGTGAGTCTCTCGACGCGCTCCTCCAGTTCGGCGATCGTCGAGCGGAGCTGCAAACGCTCTTCGGCCATATCACCGATCTGAAAGCGGCTTTCGCTCAGCGAGCTTTGACTCTCGATCAACTCGGCCTGGGCATCGGCGAGTTTTTGCTGAAGGCTGCGGGTTTCCTCCCTCAGCCGCTCAACGTGCGACTGGTTCGCGAGCAGTTTCTGTTGTTCGCCCTGGAGCCGGGAAAGATCCTGCTCGCGTGCTGCGATGATTCTTTCACTTTCAGCAAGCCGGCTCGAGAGCAAAGAAACGTTCTCCTGGAGCTGGCGTTTCTCGGCGATCAGCTCTGAGGATGGCGCCGACACCGGCGCCGCCTCGGCTTGGAGGCACAACAGTTCCTCGACCCTGCGTCGTTGTTTTTTCAGCTCTCGTTCGGCGGCGAAAAGTAACAGCCCCAAGCAGGTAGTGATGCCGCCGGCGAGAATGAACAGCCAGTTATTCGAAGACTCCATTGGTTTGTCTCATGCCGGAAGTTCAAAGCGCGAAATCGGAAACTCGAAAGGAATTCAACCGGGCGAGCGAAACTCAGGGAATCCTTAAAACGAGTTTCCTCGGCCCTGTACGTTTTGGATTCTGCTGATTTTGACTTGATCCGCTCCCGAGATTGTTTGGAATTTCGATATCCGGATTTCGATTCTTGCTTGCCGCTGTCTGCGCGTCTCCCCAAGAATCGTCCGCGCGAGCGGAATCCCATCGTTTTTTATTGCCGCGCAACTGCGTTGTGTTCGCGCGCGAGAATTAACCGCGACCGCCGCCGCTATCGGCTTCGCAGATCGTCGCGTAACTCCTCGCGCGCGGCTTTGAGCTTGTTTTGACTCTCGCGCAGCTCGTCTCGAGCTTTGGCGACCTTCTCCATTTCACGTCGAACCTCGCGACGTTCCTGGCGGATCTCCTTGCGGCTGGCCCCCTCGCGAATATCGCGGCGGAGCTCGGCTCTATCCTCCTTCAGCTCTTCCACTCGTCGCTCGAGCCGCTCGCGATCCTCTCGCACCTCGGCGCGGGCTTTTCGCACGGCATTGAGGTCCTTGCGAATTTCTCGACGGCTGGCGCGACCGCGGTCGAAGTCGTCGTCCCAGCGATCGTGATAGCGCCGCCAGTCGTCATCCCGATACCAATCCGGCCTACCGTAGTGACCTCTGTATCTGGCGTAACGCCAGCGTCGTACCTCGTCATAGCTCCAACTTTCATCACGCGTGATAAGCCATGCGCCGGGAGGGACTCGGCGGCTGAGAATGTGACAACTTCCCGGCGGGGGTTGATGACCGGGGGGCCTGCCGGGATACCAGATGCGACATGCACCGGGTGGCGGCCGGTGACCTGGCGGAACGCGCAAGCTGCCGGCTTTCTTGCCCCGACCTTTATGAAAATCATCGTCGTCGTCCTTGTCTGCAAACGCAGGTGTCACCGCCAGCGTCAATACACCCGCAAGTATTCCACCTGCCGCAAAGTACCGTAGAATTCTCATCGATCTCCTCCGATTCGTGGACTCGCCGGAGACTTCAATGAGCAACGGGTATGCCACAGGCCGGCGCCTCTAAGCCGTTGAAATTCCGCGCGCAGGCGCAGCCGCTCGACTGTGCCACGGGCAAAAATTACCAGGACCGAGGAGATTGTTTGCGCTTTTCCGCGCTAACAAAGGGCTCTTGGCGCGTCACGGATTTTTAGGGCGTGGGAGGAGATTACGGGTCTAAAAGTGACAAAACGGTGGCGCCTGTGGCATGATGCGCCGCGCGTGTTGCGGTTCCGGGCGACCGATTGCTCGCCGCGCGTTGATCGCGCGCTCTCTGGATGTTGGCGCACCCTACGAGCCGAGGCCGTAGAGCTTTTTTGGGTTCGCTTCGAGAATCTTGGATTTGGCCGCGGTGCTCAGATCTTCCCGTGCCATGAGATGGCGCGCGGCAAAGCGCTCGCGATCGCCGTGCGGCATGTCGGTGCCCATCACGATCTGCTCGTCGCCGACCAACTGGATCACCTGAGGCAGAATAAAGTCCTCCAGCTCGGCGCTGAAGAACAGGTTACCCCGCTTGATGTAGTCCATTACCGGCAAGGCTTGAAGCGGTTTGGTTTGCGGCAGAAACCTCGCCAGCGCTTTACCCTGGTTTTGAAACCGATGATTCAAGCGATCGATCATGTATGGCACCCACATGGAACCGGCTTCCAAAAAAACCGCGCGAAGCGTCGGAAAACGGTCCAACACCCCGCCTGCGATCAGCGCCGTGAATCCCATGAGCACGGGGAAATGAAAGGCCACAACCCCGGAGGGATAAATATGGCTGTAGAGATTATTGATCGAGGGACAAGCCCAACCGACATGGATCGCCAAAGGCAGCGCCGCGTCACAGACCGCTTCATAAAAAGGGAAAAGCGATGGGTCATCGAGCTGGCGGTCTCCCGCCGTCCCCAGAACCATCACGGCGGTTGCGCCGACACGCTTGGCGCTTCGAACTTCGCGAACCGCAGAGGAAACATCATCCAGGTTCACGATGGCGGCCCATTTGAGCCGCTCCTGACCGGCGAGCCGATCGGCCAGCCAGCGGTTGTAAGAAGCACAGAGCGCGGTCACGAGCGCCGGATTCGCGCTCAGCGGGTAGGCGAGAAAAAGCGTCGGGTAGAGCACCTGCACGCCGATTTCCTCTTCGTCCATG
>DATMBL010000128.1:0-6533 GCA_035559295.1 Candidatus Eiseniibacteriota bacterium | reverse complement strand
GGAGAGGATGAAAACCCCTCACACGAACGCGTGGTCATCTTCGTCGTCTTCCTCTTCTTGGTGGCGCCGTATTCGGCTTGGCCCTTTGCTGCTTGCTCCTTGGCGTGCTGGGCGCGAGAAAGTTCTATCTTTTCGAAAGCTACGGTCGCGAGTAAATTTGTCCGGGCCGCGAACCTTGTCAGGCATAGGCGTACCGAATTTAATGTCCTTCGGCGATACCGGAAGATGAACGCTCTTACGTCCGATACCATCGAAGTCGAAGACAGTTACGAAGCCATAAACGAGTGGTTCTGCCGGGAGAGATTGAGCGACGGGTTGCCGGTGGTTCCGCCGACACCGGAGAGGGTGGAGCGGATGCTCGCCGGGACCGATCGCGATTGGCAGGAAGTGATCGGGAGGATCCCGCCTCGTTGGGCGCCGGCGACGGTCGAAAAAATCGCCATCAACGCCGCCATGGCAGGGTGCCTGCCGGAGTATTTGCCGGTGGTCATCGCCGCGGTCGAAGCGATGGTCGAACCGCGCTTTAATCTGTACGGCGTTCAGGCAACCACCGGATATGCCGGGCCCGCCCTGCTCGTCAACGGGCCCGTGAGAAATCACCTTGCGGTCAACTGCGACGCCGGGGTGTTTGGCCCCGGCTTTCGGGCGAACGCCACGATCGGCAGGGCGATCCGCCTGCTCCTCATCACGGTTGGCGGCGGCATCCCGGGCGAGACCGATCGTTCGACGTTCGGCTGGCCGGGCAAATACACCTTTTGCTTCGGCGAGAACGAGGAGAAAAGCCCCTGGGAGCCCTATCACGTCGAGCACGGCTTCGCGGCCGACGAAAGCACGGTTACCGTGTTCGGCATCAACGGTTTCTTGCCGTTCCACACTTCCGGGAACCGCGGCGAAGAAGCGCTCGACTCGCTCGCGAAAGTGATCGCCATGCACCGCGGCGTGAGCCATCTCGATGTCGGCAGCTTCGGCGGCGGCACGCCGCTCGTGGCCCTGGGAGTCGAGGATGCGGAGATCATGGCGCGGGACGGTATCAGCAAAAAACAGGTCCAACGATATCTCTGGGAACATGCCGTGATTCCGTTCTCGTCGATCGAGGCGCGGCGCAAGGGAGCGAAAAGCGACGAGGAGTTGATCCGAGCATCGCCCAACGTCACCGCCGACGGCATCGTGCACCTCGCCACCCGCCCGGAAGATATCGCGATCGTTGTCTGTGGCGGTAAGCACCGTCATTCGGTGTTTCTGCCGATGTGGACCGGGCGGAACACGCTCTGCGCCACAAAGAGGATTCGATAAAGCGCGAGCCGACGCTCCGGCGAACGTACGCCGGTAAAACGACGCCCAGTGGAATGCAGCCGATAAAAGGAAAGGAGGAGAGCCGTATGACAGAGGTGAAAGAATACAAGACCGTGAAAGTCGAGAAAGAGGACGGGATCACCTGGGTGATCTTGAACCGGCCGGAAAAGAGAAACGCGATGAACCCGCAGCTTCACTATGACATGCTCGAATGTCTCACCGAACTCGAAACCGACAAGGCGACCCAGGTTCTGGTGCTTACGGGCGCCGGACCGGCCTGGTGCGCCGGCCAAGACCTGCGCGAATACTTTCGCGGCACCGACAACGATCCCGTCGAGCGGCGCAAGGCGAGCTGGGCTTCGCAAGAGTGGCGCTGGCGGCGGCTTTTCACTTTCCCCAAACCGACGATCGCGATGGTGAACGGGTTTTGCTTCGGCGGCGCGTTCACCCCGCTGATCGCGTGCGATTTCGCCATCGCCGCCGAGGACGCGATCTTCGGACTGAGCGAGGTGAACTGGGGCATTTTCCCCGGCGGTCTGGTGAGCCGTGTCGTGGCCGACGCCATGAGCTACCGCGACGCGCTCTACTACATCATGACCGGCGATCCGTTCGACGGCAAGAAAGCAGCGGAAATGAAACTCATCAACTATGCCGTGCCGAAGGAGAAGCTGCGCGAGGAGACCGTCAAACTCGCAAAGAAACTGATGGAGAAGAACCCCAACGTCCTGCGCGCGGCCAAGGAGGTTTACAAGTACTGCCGAACGATGGATTACAACCAGGCCGAAGACTACATGTCGGCCAAGGGCACGGCGCTGCGCTTGACCGATCCGGAAAAGGGCCGCGAAACCGGCATGAAGCAGTTTCTCGATGAGAAGAGTTATCGGCCCGGGCTGGGAGCGTATAGGAGACAGTAAAATGAGCGTGGAGCACGGAGCACGCAGGATGGAGCCGAGGGCGAAGGTAGCGGTAAAGCCGGAGTATCGGCCGTAACCCATCGCTCCACTCCTCCGTCGCTCCAGGAGAGCGGAGATATGGATTTTAACTTGCCGGAAGAGCTGCAGGTACTCAAAGAAACCGTCCGAAGGTTTGTCGATCGAGAGCTGATCCCGCTCGAGCGAGAGTGCCGGCCCGAAGGCGAGGAGATGCCCGAGAAGTTTATCCGGCCGCTGCAAGAAAAGGCGAAGGCGATCGGATTGTGGCTGCTCGACGTGCCGCAAGAGTACGGCGGCGCCGGACTCGATCTGCTGAGCCGCTGCGTCATCATGGAAGAGGTGGCGAGAACGGTGGCGCTGCCTTTTCGGTATGCGCCGGTGTTCGGCCCGGAGGTTCGTCCCGTTCTGTTCCACTGCAATGACGAGCAGAAGGAGCGGTTTCTGTTTCCGGTGATTCGCGGCGAGAAGAGGATCTGTTTCGCTCAGACCGAACCGGATGCGGGAAGCGATCCGGCGAGCATGAAAACGCGAGCCGTCAGAGACGGCGATGCCTATGTCCTCAACGGCACCAAGCGCTTCATCACCGGAGCGAAGAACGCCGATTACGCCCAAGTGATGGCCGTGACCGACCCGGAGAAGCGGGCTCGCGGCGGCATCACCTGTTTCATCGTCGATATGAAGAGTCCCGGCGTCACACTGGAACGCTTGTGGCCGACCATGATGGGGGATGCGCCGGGACAGATTCTATTTGAAAACGTCCGGGTGCCGGCCGAAAACGTCATCGGCGGCGTCGGTCAGGGGTTTTCGATCGCGCAGAAGTGGATCCAAGAAGGGCGCATCCGCGGCCACGGCGCGCGCCCCGTCGGCATTGCGCAGCGCGCGCTCGATATGATGATCGAGTATTCGAAAGTGCGCACAACCTTCGGCCGGCCGCTGGCCGACCGGCAGGCGATTCAGTTCATGATCGCCGACTCGGCGATGGAGCTCCACGCTTGTCGCCTGATGGTGTACGAATGCGCCTGGCGCAGCGATCGCGGGGAAGATGTGCGCCAGCTATCGTACATGACCAAGATCATGTGCTGTGAGATGGCGAGCCGGGTCGTGGATCGCTCGATTCAGGTGCACGGCGGCATCGGTCTCACGCGCGATCTGCCTCTGGAGTGGTGGTACCGCCAGGTCCGAAGCATTCGCATCACCGAGGGAACGCCGGAAGTCCTCCGCTGGCGCCTCGCCGAACATCTGATCCGAAACCACCATTGAACACAGATCAGGGATAACCGCCGAAACACAGAGGCCGCAGCGCGGCTGCGCCGGCACCAAGAGAATGCCGGATGTCTCGCGCAAAGAGCGCAAAGATCGCCAAGGTTAAAATGATCAAACTGGGTTGCGGGGCCTTTGCGCCCTTGGCGTCCTTGGCCCGAGCAGTCTTGTTTTCTCTGCGTGTCAGCGCCTCTGCGGTAAATTTCCAAAGTCTTGCATAATTTGCTGCGCGAATTTATAAGTCGGCGATCATGCGCATTGGATCCTGCTGAGTGACTAGCCCACCTGAAAGCTTCGAGACCGCCAGACTGCGGCTCCGCAGGCCGGTAATGGAAGACGCCGAGGCTATTTTTCGCCAGTACGCTCAGGACCCCGAAGTTACCAGATATCTCACGTGGCACCCCAACCGATCGATCGACGAAACGCGGGAGTTCCTCCATCTGTGCATCGCCGCATGGGAGGCACGGCGATCGTTCCAGTGGGCGATCGTGGAAAAGCAAAGCGAGCGGCTGATCGGTATGGTCGGCTTTCGCGTGGATGGCCACAAATGGGAACTCGGCTACGTCTTGGCTCGGAGGTTTTGGGGTCGAGGCTACATGACCGAAGCGGTCAAAGCGTTGGTCGCGTGGGCGCTGAAGCAACCGGACATCTACCGGGTTTGGGCGGTTTGCGACATCGAAAATCCCGCCTCGGCGCGCGTGCTGGAAAAGGCCGGGATGACCCGGGAGGGTACCCTACGCCGCTGGTCGGTGCATCCCAACATCGATGACGAGCCACGGGACTCTTACTGCTACGCGCTGACCAAGTAACTTGCCGCTGAACGGCGGCGTGCGCGGCGCGGCGGAGCCGCGACAAAGAAGGAATGGCAATGTCTCGCGCAAAGAACGCAAAGGACGCCAAGTTTTCGGAAAAAGAATTGCGCTCCTTTGCGCGCTTGGCGCGAGAAAGTCTTTTCGCGTACCCCAGTAGTCATACAGGAGCGTCGGTCATGGATGCACGAAAAGTCACAAAGCGCGTCGGCGCGGCACTCGTATGCGTGCTGTCCTTTGCATTCACGCAGGCGCCCGCGCGGTCCGCCGACAAACTCTACGTCATGTACTCGGCGCGCGTGATGTCCCAGGCCTACCCATGGATCGCCCAGGAAGCGGGGCTGTACAAGAAATACGATTTGGAGATCCCGCTGGTTTTCGTCACTCCCGGCGCTCCGGCGGTCGCAACCATCCTGTCCGGCGACAGCGAAGTGACGGTCCAAGGGGCTGCGGCATTGAGTCGGGCGATCGTCCAGGGAAACAAGGACATCGTTTTTATCGGGGGAATAAAGAGCATCCTGACGCACAGTTTCGTCGGCAGGCCGGAAATCAAGAGTCCGGAGGATTTGCGCGGGAAAAAGATCGGCGTCTCGCGCATAGGGAGCAACCCGCATTATTTCGCCCTCCAGGCGCTGCGGCGGTTCCAGATCGACGCGCGCGACGTGAGTTTCATTCAAACCGGCGGCGCTCCCGAGACCCTGGCGGCGCTGGTCGCCCAGGGCATCGATGTGGCGATACTGACGGTGCCGACCGACGCCCAGGCGCTCAAGCTCGGCTATCGCTACGTCATCTACGGCCCCGATCTCCGGATCGCCTATGCGGCGACGACTTTCAACACGCGGCGCTCGATCATCGCAAAACGGGGAGCCGTCGTCGGCAGGTTTATGCGCGCGATGGCGGAGGCTGCCAAGATCATGCACACGGACCCCGAGTTTACGTACAGAGTGCTGGAAAAGTATCTGCGCATCGACGACAGAAAGCTCCTGGAAGCGAGTTACCATGTCGAGATCAAAGCGTTGGAACCGAAGCTGGCGCTCAAGCCCGAAGCGTTCCAGTCGGCGCTCGACGAAATCGCGCCCGTCGACCCGCGCGCCAAAAACGTAAAACCTCAGGAGATGCTCGACACGCGCTACCTCGACGAGATGGAAAGGAGCGGGTTCTTCGACCAGCTTTGGAGAAAACGCTAGGCCAGCTCGACCGCCGAGGCTTACCGGAAACTCGCAAGCGGCTCACGCTGCGGCTTTATCGCGGATGCGCGAGAAGACTTTGCGCGCGTTGCCTTCGGTGATTTTTCGCTTGTCCTCGGCGCTCAACCACTCGATCGACTGAAAGATCGGCACGATGTCCTCGAAGTTCCGGCCGGTCTTGGGATCGATCGCGTTCACCGCGCCGAACATCTCCGTCGCGAACAAGACGTTATCGACGCCCACGCGCCTGATCAAAAGCTCCATCGACTCCTTGTCGTAAATCGCCATATCCCAGTAGATGCGGCGCGCCGCCTCTTCGAAGGGTTCGTAGCCTTCTTTGACGTGCATGCCGCGGTGCCGATTCCACTGATACGGGATGGCGCCGCCGCCGTGCGGGATAATGACCTTCAACGTCGGAAAATCCTGGAACACGCGGGATCGCAGAAGCTCGACGCCGGCCGCATGGTGCTGCGCGATGTAGTACGAATTGGTCAGGTGCATCGCCGGATGCAGCGACGCGCTCGCGTGAATGGTGCAGGGCACGTCGAGTTGCACGAGCTTCTCCCAAAGCGGATACCACCACTCGCTCGCGAGCGAGGGCGTGATCGGCTCGCGCCCGCCTCCCACATCGGGGTTCACGTTGCAGCCGACGAATCCCAGGTCGTTGACGCAGCGATCGAGTTCGTCGATCCACTCCTTGGGGCCGATCCCAGGCGATTGCGGCAGCTGGCAGACGGGCGAGATCTTCTCCGGCCACAGGCGCGCCACACGGGCAATGAGATCGTTGCATGCCTCGGTCCAGTAGCGGCTGACCAGCGGAGAGCCGAAATGGTGGCCCATGGCCGACGCCTGGGGAGAAAACAGCAGGCGGTCGATGCCCGATTCCTCCATTCGTTTGAACTGCCCCTGCATACTCTGCGCCAGCTGTTCGTCGCTGATCTGAAGCTTCGCGCGAACCGGCCGGGCGAGATCGATGATCTGGCGGCCCCGATAAGCCTGGAGCTCGAACGGCGCGGTGGTGTAATGGGTATGCGCATCGATGATCATGGCTC
>DATMBL010000127.1:0-4188 GCA_035559295.1 Candidatus Eiseniibacteriota bacterium | reverse complement strand
CTTCTCGAAATGCGGAATCCGGGTTCACTCGTCATTCTAGCACCGCGGGCAGCCGCTCAAATGGGGCGGGGTTGAGGAATTAGCTCGCTCTTTTAGGCCACAGCTCCTGGAGCGTCTTGGGCAGGAGATTTTTGACGTTCTCCGTCTCGCCTGCGGTGATGTGGCGCGCCAGGACTTTGAAGACGGCGCGCGTCACTTTCTCCGGATCGACCGTGGGGTCGTCGCGAAAAACGGCCGCGACGTGATCGAGAAATTCGCTCTTGTGGCGCCCCTTCACGGGCTTTCCGCTAAGCTTCCAGCCCTCGTAATAAACGCCGCGTATGAGGATCGGGAGCTGCGCGCCCAAGTGCACCGCTTCCTTGACCGTCAAGCGCTCCGCGCAGCGCGTGCAGCGCCGCGCGGAGCGCAAGGCAGGTCTTTTGCGGTTTTTCTTCCCAGCCCAGCTCGCTCATCAAATCGTTGATCCATACCTGAGTTTTTTGCGGTGACGAAGACCTCTAAGATGGAGCTTGTCATGATTTTGCTCCTTTGCTCAATTTGATCTTGCGCTAACCGGCTTCGCGCTGTTCCACACGCCGCAAATCGGGGTCTGACAGCGCGGGCAGCGGCCGTGGTCGAGCTGATTGGAGGCCACGCGAAAGCCGGCGCGCCGGATCAGCGTTTTCCGGCATCGCGGGCAAACGGTGTCCTCGTGCAGCGCCGGAATGTTGCCGCAATAGACGTGACGAAGCCCGGCGTCCTTGCCGATCTGCCAGGCGCGCAATAAGGATGCGCGATCTGTGGGCCCGACGTCCATCATCTTATACGCCGGGTAGAAAGCGCTCAGATGCCAGGGAATATCCGGATCGAGATCTTTGAGAAAGCGCGCGATCCGGCCGAGCTCCTCGTCGGAATCGTTATGGCCGGGAACAACCAGGGTCGTCACTTCGAGCCAGATGCCGAGCTGTTTCGCCAGCGCTATGGAGTCGAGGACCGGCTGCAACTTGGCGCCGCAAATTCGGCGGTGGCGCTTGTCGTCCATTCCCTTGAGGTCGATGTTTATCGCGTCAAGGTAAGGCTGGATCATGCGCAGGGCTTCGGCCGTTATGTAGCCGTTGGAGACAAAAATGTTTTTCAAACCCGCTTCGGCGGCGAGCTTGGCACTATCGTAGGCAAGCTCGAAGAAGATCGTCGGCTCGGTATAGGTATACGCGATCGACCGACAGCCGGTTTCGACGGCCATCCGGACAATCTCTTTTGGCGACATGGCTTGACCCGGGAGCGCGCCCGCGCGAGTCTTGGGGAGCTGTGAGATCTCCCAATTCTGGCAATACCGGCAGTGAAAGTTGCAGCCGACGGTGGCGATCGAGAAAGCGGGGGTCCCCGGCAGGAAATGAAATAAAGGTTTTTTCTCGATCGGATCGATCTCCGCCGAAATCACGCGGTCGTAAACCCGGGTAAAAAGAATGCCGGCGCGGTTTTCTCTGACCTTGCAGATTCCCTCGCGCCCCGCCGGAATGTAACAGCGGTGGGCGCACAGGTTGCAAGTAACAGCGTTCTCTTCCTCTTTGTCATAGAGCATCGCCTCCTTTAGCGCCAGTCTCGACGCGAAATCTTCAAACACCTCTGGTTGCATCGTCGATCTTTCCATGGCTGAAGAGATCCGATCACGCTCCTTGAGGAGCAATTGCAGTGCCGCCAAAGGGCGGCGTTGCTACGGAGCGGAAACTCGGCCGCTTACGACTTTGCGACTAAGAGGCGACGCTTTTTTCAGCCATGGGAAACCTGTTCGCCAAGGCATCTGAAAACTGATCTCTGTGCCGGGCACATCGGTTGCCCACGTAAGCCGGCGGGCAGGAAGGAAGGCAAGGCGGCGGTCTTCGGACCGGCAGGCGAAGCAATCCGCAACGCCCCGGTTGAAGGATGGAAAAATCCTCTCCCGAGATCGCCTTTGAAATACGTGGGCGGGCGCGCCGCCTTGGGCCCTGCCCGGGTCCGCTCGCCGTGGGAGGAAGCAAATCTCAAATCTGGGAAGCGGCAACAAGATTTTCCCAAATTCGGAATGATGCGGCGAGGAACAGCGGCGAACGGAACATTTGCTGACGTCTCTCGGATGGCATGGCGCTTGCGCGTCGGTCAGCAGAAGAAACGGCTGGCAGGTTGGGGTAGTAGCCAGAAAGGATTTTATGTACACGCGAATTTTGCTACCGCTCGACGGCTCTAAGACGGCAGAGCAAGTCATCCCCTGGGCGCGCATTCTCGCCGAGCGCTTTAGGATCCCGGTGGAGCTGCTCGCGGTGATCGAACTCGGCAGGCTGCTTACCTCGGTTGAAGGGGCGCGGCGCTTTGACGCCCTGGTCGAACAATCGGCGCGCCAGGGAAAGGCCTACCTCGAACGCATCTCGGGGCGCTTTGTCGGAAGTCGGGTGACGCGCAGCGTTGAGCGAGGAGCGGCAGCGGGGAGCTGATCATCGAACGAGCAGCGGCCGATAAGTCGATTCTCGTCGCCATGACGACCCATGGTCGTTCGGGGCTGGAACGCTGGCTTTTAGGGAGCGTCGTGGAGAAGGTTCTCCGCGGCTCGACCAACCCCTTGCTGTTGGTTCGGGCCGCGCCGGGCGGAAGGACTGCCGGAGAAGCAACGCTCAAGTCGATCTTGCTGCCGCTGGACGGCTCCCACGTGGCAGAGCAAGCCCTGCCCACGGCGGCCAAGCTTGCCGCCAAACTCGACCTCGAGGTCTTTTTGTTCCGCGCCTATGCCAACCCGTTCACCGCTTTCGTCGGCGGCAGCGGGCCCTACGCGGTGAACGTCGATGAGCTGATGAAACAAGTCCGGGAAGAAGCTGGCGCCTACCTCGAACAAGCACGGAGAGAGCTGAGCAAGCAGGGTATCGAAAAGATCTCCAGCGTTCTGCAAGAAGGCGATGCGGCCGAACAAATTGTTGCTGCGGCCAAGAAGGGGGGCCCCGACACGCTGATCGTTATAGGTTCGCACGGCCGGTCCGGACTGAAACGCTGGGCATTGGGCAGTGTGACCGAAGCGGTCGTGCGCCACGCGGGCAATCCCGTGCTCGTGCTACGTCCCGGATCGTCTCATTAAGCCGCGCTGAAGCGAACGGCCTTATTTATACGGCTAAGCTTCGACCCAAAACGAGCTCGCGTTAGGGCCGGCCGTTGAAGCTATAGTGGTAGCGGATTCCGATGTGATCGATTCCTTCATTTTCTCCGGGCAGCACGCCTTTGTGCGACATGTGGTCGTAGAAAAGCGAGATCCCGTGAACCTGGCGGAACTTGGTTCCCAATTCGATATGGAGTCTCGGCAGCACTCGATAACCGAATCCGCAATCGCTTCGTTCCTCGCAGCCGAGCGGATCTTTATGCAGCGGCCCGTTGTGGAGAGCGGCGCTTAGCCCTCCGGCGACGAACAGGTGCTTTGTCAGATCGTAGGTCAGGGCGTCGGTAAACCGGTTCGAAACACTAAGTTCGTAGCTGACGCCGGCGTAAAAAACGCTCGTGCCGCCATTGAAATTGGGCGTCAGGCCGACCGTTGGATAGGGCGCGCCGATCCACTGCCAAAATTTCCAGCCAGGCGGATTGAATTGAAGCTCCCAGTTGGGATCGACGCCGCTTTCGTGGCGATCGCTTGCCGGACTGCGATCGTGGAGCACCAAGCCAAAAACGGACTTGTGCAGCACCGACACAGGCGTGCGCTCCGCCGGAAAAGCCTTGCGCGAAGATAACAGCGTCAATTGACAAACGATTAAAAGCGCAATTGCGGACGGGAGTAATCGGTGCATCGACGGACCTTTCGTTATTTGAGGCAGTCAAGAATTTCTTCTCTCAGTTTTAATAACAGCGCCTCCACTTCCGCAGCGCTCCAGTCTTTGCGCCGCCTCTCGGCTTTGGCGACGTATCGGTCGAGGATCGCTTCGATTAGCAGAACTTTCATCGATTGACCCGCCTTCGCAATGACTCTTGAGGATGAGCATAACGCAAATGCGGTGCCTCTCCCAGAACTCCTCATGGCTATCAAACGACTATTTTGGTGTTGCCGCGCGTGGGCGATGGTTGGTGGTTGGCCTACGCTCAAAGACCGGTCAGAGGAGGTCCTTAGTATGTCGATCGAGAACAGTTCGGCCGAATGGTGAATCGTCGAGCCAAACCAGCGTTATGGCCAGCCTAGGGGTTATCCGTTCGAAGCAGCGGCGG
>DATMBL010000126.1:0-16090 GCA_035559295.1 Candidatus Eiseniibacteriota bacterium | reverse complement strand
AAGCGTGGATAATCCAGGGTCTCGTCACATCGATCATCATCAAGAGCAAGATGCCGACCATCAGGGAGGCCGAGCCTAGGACGTAAGCGGCCTGGCGGCCGATGCGATCAGCCAGGATCCCCATCAAGATCATTGCTGGTGCCGTAAAGAGTCCAATCATTCCAAGAGCAACGGCGGCTACCTCTTTCGAGAAGCCCGCGTCGCTTACTGCGGCGACCTGGTGGATCAGGATCATATGCAAGGGGATGGCGCCGGCTAGCACGCCGAAACTGAATACCCAAAATCGCCTCTCATGCAAGGCCTCATTGAGGCTCGGACCGGACAATCCTGAAGAGCGCACACGCGCTGTGGACTTGCGTGCCGGCGGCTCGCCAAAATCGGGCTTGAGATCCATGTCCTCCGGCCGTTGACGTTGAAAAAAATAGTTCAACGGTGCCACAACAATGGCCAATAATCCGGCCAGGGTAAAAATTGCCGACCGCCATCCCCATGTCTCGATCAGCCACTGCGTCGCCGGCACGACCATAAATATGCCCAACCCGATGCCCGAAGCCGCGAGGCCGATCGCCATCCCCCGTTTGCGAATGAACCAGTTCGACAAAAAAGTGGCCTGTGAAGTCATAGTCAACGACGCAAAACCAGCACCGACCAACAACCCGATACCCAGATAGAATTCCAGAATGCCGCGCGCGAGCCCGCTCACCACCAGGCCGAGCGCCATGATTATCGCCCCGCCGGCGAGTACGACACGGGGGCCGAGTCGGTCGAGAAGCATACCGACAACCGGTGCGCCGATAGTCCACACTACTGAGCCAAGCATGAGAGCGCCGGCCGCCAACCCGCGGCTCCAGCGAAACTCCTCGACGACAGCTATGAGAAAAACGGCAAAGGCGTTTCGCGTGCCGAAAGCCAGGCCCACGGTAAGGAATGCGATCGCGACAACGACCCACGGATAATAGCGTTGCAACGCGGGCCTCGGGGTACTGTCGATATCGGTGACTGGCACAGCGGTCCTTCTTACAGGGAGCTAAATATCTCGTGGGAAGGCTTTTCCCTTTTCGGTACGGTACGGCACTTGACCTCAAACATGGTTTGAGGTCTATCAGTTTATCTGATGAGGAACCACCTACACGCAGGCTTCCATTGCAGGTCGGGTTCTATTCTACCAGCCGGACTAGGAGAGATCCTCGTGATCTGGCAGGGGGCCCGGTGAGTCGCGCGAGTTCACCGGAAAGGGAGCGAGCGAAAAGACAGGATCAGGCGGGATAGATCGCGAGGTTTCTCAAAGAGGCTGAATTCGGGCGATCCGCAAAGATCGCTGATCGAAGCGGGATATCCGGCCATCATACTTCTTGGCGGATTACGATGAGCATGCGCTCCGCCATACCGTTACTTCTACCGGTCTGGCTACTCTCGGTGATAAGACCGGCGTTATCCGAATCCCATGACTCGGCCTTCTATCATCGCAAGACGATTCGCATCGTTGTCGGGTCGAGTCGGGAGAGTCTCTACGATCAATGGGGTAGGCTCCTGGCGCGCTACATGGGGAAGTACCTGCCGGGTCGGCCGAACATGATCGTGCAGAATCTGCCGGGCGCCAGCGGCGTCGTGACGGCAAATTACGGCTATACCGTCGCTCCGCCGGACGGGCTGACGGTCATGATGTTCCAAAAACACATCTATTTAGAGCAGTTGATTGGGCGCAGAGAAGTAAGGTTCGATGTGCGTCGCTTCCACTGGATCGGCAGCCCCGATAAAGGGCCTGTGATGCTCTACATCCGCGCCGACTCTCCTTACAAGTCGATCGACACGATTCTCAAGTCGGCCGACCCGCCCAAGTGCGGCGCAATCGGAACGAGCGATCTCACCTATTCGATGGCCAAAGTGATGGAAATAGCCCTCGGCGGAAGCGTCGGGCTCGTTGTGGGCTACGGCCGTGGGAGCGAGATCGACAGCGCCATGGAACGCGGGGAGGTTGTCTGTCGGATTACCAGCACGGCGGTCCATTTCAGCAGGGAACCTTTCCGGAGGTGGGACAAAGATGGTTTCGATCGACACCTGCTCGTGTTTGCAAAGAAACGGGATACCCGCCTGCCCGATGTGCCGACAATCTATGAACTCATGGAAAAGGCGAATACACCGGCGCTGAACCGGCAGGTAGCCGAGGTGATTCTGGCGGGAAATGAACTCGGGCGGCCCATGGTTGCCCCTCCCGGCACCGCGCTCGAACTGGTCAAGCTGCTGCGCGAAGCGTATGACAAGGCCCTCGTGGATCCCGACCTTCTCGCCGAAGTGAAAGCGCTTAATCTGGAGGTCGATCCCACTACGGGAGCCGGGCTTCACAACCTGGTTCAGCGACTCACGACTCAGTCTCCGACGGTGATTGCCCGTCTTAAAAGGCTGCTCGAACATTAAAAGCTGCGGCATTGTTTGCGCGCGAGTGACAGCATCCATGAAGCGGTCCGAGACATCAGGATACTGTCCGGCAGGCTGGCCGTCATTGGACCCGGCGCCAACACTAACGCGATCGATGCCGCTCGCGCCCCAGGGTCCAGGACGGCGGATCGCTTGCGGGGAACGATTGCGCGATGGTCTCGTCGATCATCGCTTCGGTGAGTTCGCCCGCGGAAGCCCCCGACGGTGTCGGTTTACGCGAGTCGGGCGGCGCCGGCTGTTGTTTTGCCTTTCGTCGCGCGCGGTCCCGGCGTGGCGATTTCGTGCTCGCCCGAGTTTTTTGTTTGCTCCCCTTCGGTTCTTTTTCCATGCGTCTTTTTCTCACCTTGACAGAGGCCATAACGAAATCCTTTCGGACTTTTCTTGGTAGTCTCGAGACGCAGGTCATGTGCCAGAAGAATCGACATTCGTTACCCTAAAAAAGAATGTCCCAGATCCGCTAAGAAGCTTCAAGCGAGACTACCGGCCTTGGGACAGCGTAGGTTGCGAGGTTGCCGTTCAAGCCGCTGAACCGATCGGAAATCCATCGCGGCCAACTAGCGCTCGCACGATCGGCAAGCGAGGATGGTTTTAGCCGGCGAAAATTCAGTGGCATAATTGTTGCGTTACAAGGCCACATGGCGAGACAGGAATACCAGTCGGAAGCCGATCGAGGAAGATTCGCGAGGCGACCGCGCGAGATCCCTCGGCGAGGTTGGAAGGACATCTTTTTTAGGGTGAAGGAAGAGGTTGCCAAAGACAACCTCTCAATGATCGCCGCAGGGGTGACGTTCTACGTTTTTTTATCGATTTTCCCCGCGCTGGCGGCGCTGGTTGCGCTTTATGGCTTAGTCACCGACCCGGCCGATCTTCAAGAGCATATCAAGACCGTAGAAGCCGTTTTGCCGGGGGAGGCCGCCCAGCTACTCAACCAAGAGCTGAGCCGGCTCGTGCAGTCTCAGGGGCAGACTTTGGGTTGGAGTCTGGTCGTCAGCATCCTCATTGCCCTGTGGAGCGCTGCAAAAGGAATGAAATCGATGTTCGAGTCGATGAATGTCGCCTATGACGAGGAGGAGAAACGAGGTTTTTTGAAGTTGAACGGCATGGCGCTGCTGTTGACGCTCGCGGGCATTGTGTTCCTGATCTTGTTCCTCGGACTGATCGTTGGAGTACCGGCTCTACTCGCGAGCGTTCCGTTCGGGCACGTCGCAGCCGCCTTGTTGAAATGGCTGCGCTGGCCGCTACTGGCCGTCGCCGGAATGTTTGCCCTGGCAATCCTCTACCGCTACGGACCCAGTCGCGACAAACCCCGGTGGAGGTGGATCAGTTGGGGAACCGTGATTGCAACGGTCATCTGGTTGCTTGGCTCTGCTTTGTTTTCGTTTTACGTGAGCCACTTTGCCAGCTACAACGCGACTTATGGCTCGCTCGGCGTAGTGGTCATCCTCATGATGTGGCTCCTGTTATCGGTTTATAGCATCCTTTTGGGCGCCGAGATAAACGCGGAAATAGAACACCAAACGCTCCAGGATACGACCGAGGGAGGGGAACAGCCGATGGGCCGGCGCGGCGCCCATGTAGCCGACACGGTCGGTGAGAGAAGCTAGAGCTGCCTATGAAGTACGATCCACGCGGAGAGCAAGATCACGGCAAGCTTTCGGTGCCTTGCCCGTGCACGCATCCGATCCATGGCGCGGAAGGTTGCGGTAAGCCGATGCACGCGGGGGAGGAGAAATGTGCCGCGTGTAAAGATCATCTCCCGCGGCCATCGACCGAAGTGCCCTGATCTTCCCCGCGAGGACCCCCTCCGCGGCCACGCCGCAACCAAAAGAACGGGAGTATCTCGCGCAAAGCCCGCAAAGATCGCCAAGTAAAAGATCAAATTTACTTGTGTTGCGGTGCCGTCGCGCCCCTTGGTGCTCTTGGCGCGAGGAAATCTTATCGTCTGACCGAGTGAAGTACTGCCGCCAGCCGGGCGCCTGCCAAGCCAATGCTACAATCCGTACAAGGCCCGAGCGTTGTCGCTGAGTATTTTTCGCTTCACATCGACCGCGAGGTCGGGTCGATCTTTGAAAACGCGGATAGCGTCGACATCGCTGGAAGTGTCGGTGTGGCCGTAATCCGTTCCGATCACCAAACAATTCTCGCCGGCTGTTCGGACGATATACGGCAGGTCGTCCGAGTTCTCGCATGTCACGAATAAGCCGTACTCGCGCATAATGTCCTCGGGCCACTCACGGCCGAGCGTCCGGAAGCGGTTTCTCGCCTCGTGCAGCACCCAGGGAAGCCATTGGGAACTCGCTTCGATGAATCCGAAGCGCAGTTTGGGAAAGACTTGGTGAATCTCGCTCAAGACGATGTCGCTGAAGGACGCGACGGTCGGGATTCTGAATTTGTGAAACGTTGCGGCGATGCCGACGGGATGGCGGTAAAGATCGTTGAGCCAGGCATTGCCGTTTGCGATGTGGATCGCAATCGGCATGTCGAGACGGCTGGCCTCGTCGTAGATCGGGTAAAAGTACGGATCGGCGAGCAGGCGATGGGACTCAATCGGCCTAAGCAGAACAGCGCACGCCCCGTTCTGCTTGGCGAAGCGAATCTGCTCGAGAGCGTCCGGTATGCTCAGCGTGGGCGCCATGCACGACCAGCGCAAGCGGCCTTTTCCCTGCCGCCAGATATCCGCCAGCCAGCAGTTCCAGCTCTTGTAGAGAGCCACTTCCACGGCCGCGCGGTCGGTGGCGGGTTCGATGAAGATCGTGTTGTGCAGGACCTGAATATCAACGCCGGTCTTGTCCATGTGTTCGAGCCGGAGATCGACGTTGCCCAGCTCGCGCGCCTCTTGCGAATCGGCGAACTTACGGCCCACTTGGCGCGCCCTTCGCTCCAGCTCTTCGGCGGAAAAGGCCGGAAAGCGAAATCCCCGAACCTTTCCGTCGATCACCCAGAACTGAAGCTTCACTCCGGCATCCTCACGGGTCTCGAGCGGGATCGGACGGTACTGTTTCTCCGAGCCCTCCATGTAATCCCACGTGCGAGCAGACTCGACGACGTGGGCATCGGCGTCGATGACGAGGTATCCGTCGTTAGCGCCCATCTTCCCCTCCGATTAGGCTGACTGCGTGCAGTCTACTTCCGGCGCCTATCGCTGTGCAATAGCTCTTTCGGGCGCGGCTACGCCGAGGCCTTTGCAATCTTGGCGCGCGAAAGTCTTTTCTACTCCAGTACTCCCCTCGCGGGCGTTTGTGGTACGCTTCCGACATGGCGAGTAAAAGTAGCGCCGGTATTTTGATGTACCGCGTTCATGGCGGCGCGGTCGAGGTCTTTCTCGTGCATCCGGGCGGTCCATACTGGGCGAACAAAGACGACGGCTCCTGGAGCATTCCCAAGGGGGAGTGCGAACAGACCGAGGATCGGCTGGCAGCGGCCAGACGCGAATTTCAGGAGGAGACGGGTTTCAGCTGCGCCGGAGACTTCGTCGAGCTCGCGCCGGTCAAGCAACGGAGCGGCAAAACAATCTACGCCTGGGCTTTGAGCGGCGATTGCGATGCCGCAGCCGCTCGGAGCAACAGTTTCTCGATGGAATGGCCGCCGCGGTCCGGAAAGCGCGCGGAGTTTCCTGAAGTGGATCGCGCCGCCTGGTTCCCGCTCGATGTTGCAAAACAAAAAATCCAAGCGGGCCAACGAGCATTGCTCGACCAGCTGGAGGCCGTAGTCCAACGGGCGGGCGCATAAGCGGTTTCTGTAATTAATCTAACGACGCCTCCATTTCCTGATACGCAAGAAACAATCAGGCTTTTGCCTATAGTGCCGCGCTCGAAGTCGAGGTAAACGGGGATTCGCGTTGCGGGATGGCCGAATGGGAGGTCTCGACATACGGAATGGCAAACACCTATCGCCGCAGAACACAATGTGACAGTTGGCACTTTTGCAGCAATTGTTCTAACTGGCCTACGGAAGACTACGTAGAGCAGGTGGTCCCGCCGGGAACGGGCGAATTGTGCAACGAGTGTAGGGCTAAACGCGAGGAAAGGAACTGCGAGTAGGATCCACGCGGGCGGCGTACCCGGAGGCCGGCGCGAACTGAGCGGGAAGAAAAGCACCGGCGACGAGCTGCTCGTTTCAGCGCCGCTCGAAGAAATCCCTGAACACCGAACCGATCGCGCCGGCTGCGCCACTGGCCCCCTCCAACCCCCGGCGACCGAAGCTCTCCACGCCCTCCGCGAGCCCCCGAAGGCTCACGCCAACTTGACCTGCCAGGTTTCCGGCGATCCGGGTCGCAAGCGATTCGTTCAACGAGAAATTCGGGCGCCGTATATCGCCTTCGAGAGTGAAATCGACGGAGATCGTATCGTCATGGTCTTTGAGAAAATTGATCAAAGCCGCCCGCGGCAATCCCAAGAATGTTTCGAACGCGTTTTGCGCCGGCGCGAACTCGAGTCCCCTAATGCGCAAGTTGCCTTTGCCGAGCAAATAGTTGTTCCGGACCTCGGAATTGAGATTCAGATCAAGCAAGCCGCGGGCAATGCGGGCCTCACCTGTCCGCGCAAGATACGGCTCGACATTGAGCAAATCGATATCTCTCATGACGATTTCGGAGGCCGAGTCTCGGCCGGCGCCGGCGATCCACCCGACGACCCGGAGCCGCCCGCGCCCCGTTCTGCCGGGCGCAAACGCAACAAGCTCGAACGACGTTTTCTGTAGCGTTCCAGGAGCGACGTCGCGAACCGTGGCGGCGATTGCTTCCAAGCGGATTTTATGCGGCGACCGGCCTACGGTGTAATCGAAAATATCGGCCGTGCCGCCGCTCAGTGAAATCGTTCCTATGCTCACGGCGCGGCCACTCCTGCCATGCCCGACGGATTTTTCGGCGCCTCGAGCGGCTTCGAGCAGTCCGGGAACGATCGTGAGCTTCCCCGGTGTACGGAGGACGGAAAGATAGGGATGTTCGATCCTAATCGAGGCGATGTGAAACCTATCGGCAAACAGACTGCTGAGGCTAGGGACGATCGTGACCTTTTCGGCCTCGAGCGTATGCGCGGCCGGCCAGCGTTTGGGTGCGCTTAACGCGACTCCGGAGATCTCGACCGAAGACCAGCCGACCTTCAAACGGTCGATTGCGGTTCCCGGTCCCAAACTTGCGGCGACTTTGCCCTTGAGGCTTTCTGTGGCGCGTCGTAGGGCTGCGGCGCCGGCGACGAGGCACAGCAGCGTCACAAGCGCGAAGACGAGCGACCGCCGTCGGCTCCGAGACACGCGGAGATCTAAGAATCGAGTCGCGACTACCGGTTGTATCTCGTCGGGAGAATTGGAGGTCATCGTACGCCCAGGGGCCCACGCAAAAACCGCAATCGGCATACCAAGCGATTGCAGCGGAAATCAGGGCGAAGTTTGTTATTTGTAGAGAACCGTAGCGGAGCGAGTGTGGCAGCCGGGCGACCTTTTTGTCCGCCCGTGCCGGCGCGCATTATTCGCGCATGACCGGTTGCGGCGATGAACCGCCCTCAGAGCCGTAGCGCTTGACCGTTATGAAGACCGCTCCTTGCAATCCATGAGATAGCGCACGAGAAAGGGCCAGACCTGCGTGGCATCGGCTTGAATTTCGGCGTAGACACCGTCTTTCACCGCTTTTCTCCACGACTCGTTTTCGGAATAGGTGCAGCCCGAGAGATGTCCGAAGTGGGGTCGATCCGGACAGATCCTTATACCATACGTAAAACGCCGCTCGGGATAGATCGGGCCGAGCCGCTCGTTGATGATTTCAATCAAAGGGGCAACGTTTTGCACGTTGTTCCTCGGGACGCCGCCGCCGATGGTGAAAATGCCAAAACGCTTCGCGCCCGTCACCCGACGTATAAGATCGTCGCTGTCGATTTCGAGGTCCATCAATATCGGTTTCCGGCCCTGTCTTTTGCGCTTGAGGTTGTGGATGTAGATGTCGTTGCCCAGTTCGGAATCGACGAAGGCCGGAACGAAAACGGGAACGCCGTGCAGATAAGCAGATTTCAGAATCCCGCGGTCCTTTGGATAGCGTTCCGCCAGGTGCTTTCCGATTAAGTTGTTGAGGATTGCCGGGCTGATCGGCTGCGCGCCATCGAGCCGATCGACGACACGGGCGATGACTTCCTCCACCGTATCGAGGTTGCTTTCGGGCTCGAGCGTATCGGTCACGCGGTTGAGTTTGTGACGCGCCAGAGCGGTGTCGTCGTATCTGGGATCGTACTTGTAGTGCTTGAGACCGATCGAGGACACGAGGCCGTGCGCCATGAGCGCCCCCGTGGACGCGATTGCGTCGATCATACCGAACTCAATCATGTCGCAAATGACCAGGTCCATTTTGCCGACCGTCATTGCGCCGCTTACCGTGAGAAAGCGCAGACAGTCTTTGTCCGCGGTCATGCGACGCAGCGCGGCGGCGCCTTTCGCGACCTGTGTCGCGATGCCGCCGTACGCCTCGAGCGCGGAGAGCAGCTCGGCGCTGGAGCTCTTTCGATCGTTGAGCCACTCCTCGAGCGCGCGGTCCAAGACCGGGAAGATGAATCTCGGATCGGCAAATACCGCGTCGGGAAAGTAGCCGTCGCGAATCTGGCCGGGCCGCGCCATGTCAAACGGGTTAATAAAAAGCGCGCGCGCCGGTCGTGTGTAGATCGCCTCGGCATGCCGTTCGGAGAACGCGCCGACGACGATAGCGTTTTCGCCTCTCGTGCTTTCCCCAGCATAGTGTTCGGGTAGCACGATCCGGGCGCACCAGTGTTTTTCCACCCAGCTCTCCAGCAGCCGACCGAGAGGAGTGTCTTTCAATCCGTCGTAGATGAGAATCGGCTTATGCCGCGATCCGATCAGCTCGAAGATCGTCCGCGCCACCTCCCCGAGCATGCGCGCGCCGAAAGCGCAGGAGCGCATTCCTTCGACAATTTGTCCGACACTGGAGCGCGCGCGGAGATCGAGAGAGTGAAGCGCCTCGAACTTTAAAGGTGTTGCGGGCTCGTTCATCGGGTTTGGTCGTAACACGCCGTACCCGGCCAGTCAATTACAACTGACCGCGAGAGACGCGGAGTTCGCAGCGGATTGAGCTGGCGCAATAAAATCATTGCACCGCGCAGTGTGACATGAGCTTAGCTCGCCCGGAAAGGAAGAAAAACCCTGTTCTCGGCCACCGGCCCTCCGGGGGTCCACCTTCCGATGCGCTTTTGCTCAAACCGCCGCATGAGGGCAATTTTCGAAAGAGCACACGAAGGACGCGAAGGCTGAGAAAAATAGCCCGGCTCAATATCGCAACTTCGAGCTCCTCGTGTCCTCTGTGGTGAGCGTCTGGTTGGTTCCCGCTGCGGCTCTGCCGCGCTGTGTTGTATGCGGCTATAGCGGCGTGACGCTCGAAGGCGGCCAGCGGTGGCGCGTGGACTGTTCATAAGCGTAGGCGAATTGGATCATCTTGGCGTCCTCGTAAGGCCGGCCCAGAAAGGTGATAGCCGCAGGCAGGCGGTCGCGCGTGAAGCCTGCGGGCACGACAATCGACGGCACGAACACCAGAAATGTATTGATATGCGGCGCGCCTTTTTGATCGACGAACGGCGGGTTGATGCCATCCCGAATCAGTGTCGGCTGGTGCTCGACGGCTTTGTGAACCACCGCGTCGAGCTTGTGGTCCGCCATCACCTTGAGGAAGTTCGTGAGCAGCTCCTCGCGCGCCTTGAGATACTCGTAGTGCGCGGTCGCATCGGCTTTTCGTTCCCAGCGCTCGCGCGCGGATTTTACGACCTTCTGGAAGTCCGGGGAACGCCTCGCCTCGTCGCGTGATCTGTAGGGAGGCCGGGAGCTTCTCCCGAGGTAGACTCTGAAGGCTTCCTCCTCGTCGGCGAAGCTCCCGGCGCGTTTACTCAATAGGAGCTGCAAATTCGGAATTACGATCGGATCGACGATCTCGGCTCCGGCGGCCTTGAGTTCTCCGATGGCTTTGTCGAACACTTCATTGATTCTGGCAAAATCCTCGGACTCGGGCTCGGCATGAAAGCCCATCGACTCGCGCAGCACGCCGAAGCGCGCGCCCTTGAGCCCGCGGGGATCGAGGAACTTCGTATAGGAGTCCGGATAGTGGCCGACGCCTCTGGCGGTCAGCGGATCTTCGGGGTCGTATCCCACCATAACGTCCAAAAGTTTCGCCAGATCGGCGACCGTACGGCACATTGGACCGAGCGAGCCCGCAACCGACGGCCAGCCCGCGTAAACACCGCTTCGGCTCACGAGCCCGGCGGTTGGACGCATCCCGACAATACAGTTCCAGGCCGAGGGACGGCGGATCGATGCAAAACCCTCTTGACCGATGCCGGCGGCGGCGTAGTTCGCCGAGACGCTCGCCGCTGAGCCGCCTGAGGAGCCTCCGGCGGTTCGTTCGAGGTCGTACGGGTTACGAGTCGAGCCGAAAAGCGATCCATGGGTGTCGCCGCCGCCCAACTCGCCCAGAGTCGTTTTGGCGAGTACAATCGCGCCTGCTTGCTTCAGCTTCTCGATCACGAAGGCGTCGCGATCCGGGTAGTAGTCCTTGAACAACAGCGAACCCAACGTCGTTGGCAGGCCTCGAATGTCCGCCTGGTCTTTGACGACGATCGGGATCCCATGAAGCGGACCGATCAACCCCGAGGTTTTGAACGTTGCGTCGAGCCGATCCGCTTCTTCGAGGGCGTTGGGATTGAGCGAGATGATCGCGTTGAGCGACGGGCCGCGCTTGTCATAGGCCGCGATGCGGTCGAGATACATCTGCACGAGTTGCCGGGCTGTTAGCTCGCCGGTTCGGTACGCGCGATGAATGTCGTCGATGGTCGCTTCAAGAAGGTTGAACGCCATTGTCGCCTCCACTGATTAGTTAAGAAAATATCATCACACCACGAAGCGCACGAGGGACACAAAGGTTTATGTTCTCCGAGATCGAAGATGGAGGATAGAGAATCGCGATCCTCGATTCTCAGTCCTCAATCCTCGGTATTGTCCCTTCGTGCTCTTCGTGACCTTCGTCGTGAGTGTTGATTCTCTTCTTGCTCACACTATCGGCCGCTGATCAATCAGTCTTGACGGTCAAGTACAGCTTCTCCAGCGTTTGCCAACCTTCGAGATCGACAATGCGGTCACGCTCGTTAAAAGTCGTGAGAGCGTTGTCCATCGCCTCCGTCGTGCCGTCGCGTTTGAGAACCTGCAGCACTGCGCGCATCGCATGGATCGCAGCGCGCTGGGTTTCGGAAGGATAGATCGCGATCCGATAGCCCATGGCCTGCAACCGTTCGACCGGGAGCATGGGGGTCTTGCCCCCCTTGAAGACGTTGACGAGCAGCGGCACGCCGGGCAGCGCCCGCGGGATCGCTTCGAGTTCCGCCTCGGACTGCGGCGCCTCGACGAAAACCGCATCCGCGCCGATCTTCGCGAAGGCCTTCGCGCGCTCGATCGCATCGTCCAACCCGTAGACGCCGCGCGCGTCGGTGCGCGCGATGATGCAAAAGTCTGGGTCCGTGCGAGTGGCCAGGGCGGCCTCGAGTTTCTTCTCCATTTCCTGAATCGAAATCACTTCCTTTCCCTCGAGATGGCCGCAGCGCTTCGGTGTAACCTGATCCTCGATGTGAATCGCGGCCACTCCGGTTCTTTCATATTCGCGCACCGTGCGCACCAGGTTAACGGCATTACCGTAACCGGTATCGGCATCCGCGATGACCGGAACGTTGACGGCGGAAACGACCTGAACGGCGCGTTCGATCACCTCGGACATCGTAACGAGCCCGATATCCGGAAGTCCCATGCTCCGGGCGATTGCGCCGCCGCTGAGGTAGGCGGCTTCAAAGCCCGCCTCCTCGACCAATCGGGCGGAAAGCCCGTCGAAACAACCGGGGGCAACGAGAAGTTTGTCCCGCTTAATCAGTTGTTTGAATCGTTGGCGTGACGTCATAGCAACCCTCATAGGCGAGGAAAGATTCCACAGGAACCTTTACCGCAGAGTACACGAAGTTCACGAAGGAAATTCAAAAAATGATGAGCCCTTAAAGCTTCGCGCTCTTCGTGTCCTTCGTCGTGCGGTTAGCTTTTAGCCCCATGCTCCATGCTCGCTACTACTAGCAGGTTCATGAATTCGTCGACGGTCGTGGTTAACAAACGATCACTGTCAAAGCAGAGATCTACGAACCGGCGGCATTGCGCCGGCTCGAGGCGCGACGCAACGTTGACAGCGAATTTCTGCAGCAAAAGCGGGATCGCTTCGGCGCGCCGGCGCCGGTGCCCGATCGGGTATTCCACGGCGATTTTCTCGGTTTGCGAACCGTCGCTGAAAGCAACCTGCACCGCATTGGCAATCGATCGCTTTTCCGGGTCGAGATAATCCTTCGAATACCGCGGGTCTTCGACGACGACCATCTTCTCTCGCAGACGATCGATTCTCGGGTCGCAAGCGATCGCGTCTTGGTAGTGATCGGCCGTAAGCTCGCCAAAGATGAGCGCGACGGCGGTCATGTATTGAAGGCAATGATCGCGATCCGCCGGGTTATGCAGCGGGCCGGTTTTGTCGATGATGCGCCGCGCCGATTCCTGCGTCCAGATCGTGACCTTCTCAATCGACTCGAGGCGATCTTTGACCTGCGGATGGAGCTTGAAAGCGCACTCGACCGCCGTTTGCGCATGGAACTCCGCGGGGAATGAAACTTTGAACAGGACGTTCTCCATCACGTAGCTGCCGAGAGGCCGCGCCAGAACCAGGCCCTTGCCGCGAAAAAGGGCGTCATGAAATCCCCAATGTGGGGTGGAAAGAACCGAGGGGTAGCCGGGTTCGCCGTGCGAGGCGAGCAGGGCAATGCGCACGCCGCGGCTGGTGGCGTCGCCGGCCGCCCACGACTTTCGCGGGCCGGTGTTGGGCGCGTGACGGTAGACCCGCAGGGTCCCGCCGTCGGCCCAGGCGTTCGTGATCGCGCTGACCGTTTGCTCGCGGCTTTTTCCCAGCATCGCCGCGGCAACCGCCGCGGTCGCGAGGCGGACGAGGAGCACATGATCGAGGCCGGCGCGGTTGAAACTGTTTTCAAGCGCAAGGATTCCTTGAATCTCGTGCGCCTTGATCATCGCCGCCAAAACGTCTGCGATCAGGAATTTTCGTCCGCCGCGCGCAAGGTAGTCTGCGAGCGGCAAGATACCGCCGAGATTGTCCGACGGGTGGCCCCATTCGGCGGCCAACCACGTGTCGTTGAAATCGAGCCAGCGGATCATCGTCCCGAGATTGAACGCCGCGTGCACCGGGTCGAGCTGCCAAGGCGTGCCCGGCACGCGCGCGCCGTTTTGCAACACGGCGCCGGGGACCACCGGACCCAGGTATTGCTTGCACTCGGGATACCCGAGTGCAAGCAGAGCGCAGCCGAGACTGTCGAGAAAGCAGTAACGCGCCGTTTCGAGCGCTTCGTTACTCTGCGGAACGTAGTTTCGGACGTAGTCGGCGATCTCGACAATCACCGGATCGGGTTCTGGTCGAACGTTCGAGACGGTCATCTGTCTCTGTTACTTCCGTGTGTGTTCATGACGGAGCGCACAGCCGTGCGTTGCACCAGAAAAGAATCAGACACTCACCACAGAGAAACAAAATCAGGCACCTCCGAACTCAACCTCAAGCTGAACCTGCCTGCTTTTACCTTCGCCCTTCGGGCGCTTCGTGGTGCAATTGCGCTTCTGGTTTGTCGCTCAGCCCGCGCAAATCTCCGCCTTAGACCGAAGCTCTCCGAGCGATCGGGACGAACGGGCGCGGTTCGGGACCCGTGTACTCGGCGTTCGGGCGAATCAACCGATTGTCGGCCCGCTGCTCGATGATGTGCGCGGCCCAGCCGGTTATGCGCGCGACAACGAACAGCGGCGTAAACATCGCGGTCGGAATGCCGCACAAGTGGTACGTGCTCGCGGCGTAAAAGTCCAGGTTTGGAAAAAGATTCTTTTCCCGCCTCATGACCTGCTCGATGCGTTCGGAAACCGGATAGAGTCGCTTGTCGCCATGGGTGTCGGCGAGTTTTTTGGCCCAGCTCTTAATAATGTCGGACCGCGGGTCGGAAACCTTGTAAACACGATGGCCGAAACCCATGATCAACTTCTTGGCTCCGATCATTTGGAGGACGTCGCGTTCGGCGTCGTCGGGCGAGGAATATCTTTCAATCAACTCCATCGCCGCTTCGTTGGCGCCGCCGTGCAAGGGGCCGCGCAATGCGCCGATCGCGCCGGTTACCGCGGAATAGAAGTCGGCCAAGGTCGACGTAATCGTGCGCGCCGTGAACGTCGAAGCGTTGAACTCGTGCTCGGCGTAGAGGATGAGAGAAACGTCCACGGCGCGTTTGTGGAGATCGTCGGGTTCTTTTTGGTGCAGCAGATGCAAAAAGTGGCCTGCGGTGCTGTCGTCATCGGTTTGCGTGTCGATTTGCTTGCCGGTGGTTTGGTAGTGGTGCCAGTAAAGCAGGATCGAGCCGAAGCACGCGGTAAGCCGGTTGGCAATGGCGAATTGATCGCGGCTGTCATTTTCCGGCTCGAGCGTGCCGAGCATTGAACAACCGGTCCGCATGACGTCCATAGGATGCGCGCTACCGGGGATCCGCTCGAGCACGTCACGCAACGGCTGCGGCAAGCGGCGCTGCGCGCGTAAACTCTGCTTATAATCCCGCAACTGCTTTGCGTTCGGCAGCTCGCCGTGGATCAGCAGATACGCGACCTCTTCAAACGTGGAGTTTTCGGCCAGGTCGTGAATCGAATAGCCGCGATACGTTAAGCCCTTGCCAGCCTTGCCCACGGTGGCAATAGCGGTCGTACCGGCGATGACGCCCTCCAAACCCCCAGTTTTGGCCGTTGACATCGGTTCATCCTCCTGCGGCAGTTTGCACTTTCAATAAGTAAAGTTCAAATCGTTCAAGCGGTTCAAAGAGCGTCGCGTGCTGAGCGTTGAGCTTTGAGATCCGCTCAAAGCTTGTCTCTCAACGCTCAAAGCTGAAACCGTTGCCCTTGACACGTCCGGCTTGGATTAGGTACTCGCTTGCTATTGGTGAATCGCTGAAAAGCAAGGAGTACGCATGGCTTTGCCGCAAACATTTAAAGCGCTCGTCGTTTCAGAAACGAACGATCAAAGCTTCACTCGCGCGGTGACGCAACGCGAGATGCAGGAGCTTCCTGCCGGAGAACTGATCATCGAGGTCAAATACTCGTCGCTCAACTACAAGGATGCGCTGTCGGCCTCGGGCAACAAGGGGGTGACGAAAAAATACCCCCACACGCCCGGGATCGACGCCGCGGGAGTCGTTGCCGGCAGCTCGAGTCGATCCTTTTCCGTGGGCGATCAGGTCATCGTCACCGGATTCGACCTTGGCGCGAACACGCCGGGTGGTTTCGGCCAATACATCAGCGTGCCGGCCGACTGGGCGGTAAAACTGCCCCAAGGGCTCTCCCTCAAAGAGGCCATGGGTCACGGCACGGCGGGTTTTACGGCAGCCTTGTGCGTGATGCGCTTGATGGCGTTTGGCTTGAGCCGGGACGCCGGCGAAGTGCTCGTCACCGGGGCCACCGGCGGAGTCGGCAGTATCGCCGTGGCGATTTTGAGCAAGCTCGGATTTCCGGTTGTGGCGGCGACGGGAAAAGCTGACGCGCGAGATTATCTCAAGGCGCTCGGCGCCACCAC
>DATMBL010000125.1:0-2700 GCA_035559295.1 Candidatus Eiseniibacteriota bacterium | reverse complement strand
ATCCACTTCCCCTGCCGCTTGAATGAAAGTATCGCAACCCTTTCTCAGCGGATCCCAACCGAGCAACAAGAACACCGTTTGCCCGTCGTCGACGCCAAGGAAGGCGCGCGCACGCCTTCTCTCCGCCGGGTTCGAGCAGTATCGTTGGGTGTTCACTCCATTGCGAACCAACAACAACTTTCTCGCCGGATATCCCGCCGCCTGTAAAGCCCGGTACACGCCGTCTCCGACCGCCACGCAACGATCGCTCAGGCAGGGCCCGACGAGGCGAAGCTTGGTGGCCTGCTTCACGCGCTGCAACAATGTCGATGCCGAAGGATGGCTATGATAGTGCCAAACGATTTTCGACTTCCTGTAGGACAACATCTTTAGCAAAAGGGAATAGCGGTCGTACAAAGAAAAATGCGTGTGGAAAATCAACGGCTCGCAACCATGAAGCAGCGATCGAATGGCCGGTATAATCTTGCCTTTTCTCGGAATGAATCCATACCCGATCCCTTCCGCGTCAAATCGATCCAGCCAACCACTCTGCTTGGCCGCCTCGGGAAAAACGCACAGCAAGTCGATCCGCATATGCCTGCGGCAATACTGCGCGAGCGCCAGCAGCGCGTCGATAAAACTGCCTGGGTACTCGGCGCTAAAATCGCTGAGACAGCAGATGACTGGCCTTTTTCCGTGAGCTGAGTCAGCCATTCGCAATTTCAGGCCGCAAGCTTCTCGCGCGTTTTCCCATCGAAGAGTCGCCGGCGCCAGTCTTTGGCCGGCTTCTCTCGAAGCGTCGATGAAGATCCCGGCCGTCGATTTCGACCCTGATCAAACCGCCTCGGCTGCACGCTCCCCTGCGGCCGGAGCTTTTGCAGCTTCAAGATAGACTTCGTGAAGTCGGCGAGCGATGCTCTCCAGTGAAAGCGCTTGTACAGTGGCGCGCCCCAAGATTCGGCGCGGACCGCTGCGCACTCGCTCGAGCTTACGGGCTAGGTCGTCGGCTTCGGGCGATGCGATGTAACAGCCTTCGATCCCTCGAATCCGTTCCGCCACATCGCCGACATCCACCGAAACGACGGGGATATTGCAGGCTAGCGCTTCTTTCACAATGGTGGGAGACCCCTCGTGCAATGAGGTGATCAGGACGACATCGCTCGCATTGAGCCATATAGGAACTTCGCGGTTGCTAACCCCGCGCAGAAAATGAATCTCGGTGCGAATTCCGGAGCGAATCAACGGTTCCACCGCGGCCTGAGCCAGCCCGGGTCTTTTCACAGGGTCCGCCGATCCAGAAAACAAAATGTGAAAGCACTCCGGACTCCAGCCAAGTTGTACCTGACATTGTCTTCGGTCGCGCGGCTTGAAACGTTTTAGATCGATGCCGCAGGGAATGAGCCGAACTTTTGAACGGTCGATATCTTGAGGCAACGCTTCCGCCAGTGCCCTCGAAACGACCACAATCCGGGCTGCGCGCCGCCCCGCTCGGATCGAACAGCAGACGCCAAAACGAGCTATCAGTTTCCTCACAGAGCCGGCAAGCGGTTGTCCGACGATATCAGAGCCATGGAACGTCACCACTCCGGGCAAGTGATCGGCCGCGGCCATCGTCTGCGCCGCCATGACGCCGCCGTACATGGCGTGAATCACATCGGGGCGAAACCAGAGCGCTCGATCGCGTATTCGTCTTCTCAACCCCAAGTAGCTTTTCATTCCGGCGGCAAGACGATCAACAAACAAGACGCCCACCTCCAGGCCGATCCGACGAAGACCCTCGATCTGTTGTTCCACGAACACGCCAGCTTCGGGCGCATCGGGCGCAGGATACATATTGGTCACGGCGAGAAGGCGCATCAAAACAACATCTCAACGCAGCGACAAGGCTCGTGAACCCGGCAGAACAACGTCCGCCCCATCGTGCAGCACCTGGCTGACCTTCGTATTCCATTCCACGCCATGGCGTTGCGCCCCCGGCGCGTGGGCCGTCAGCAACTCCACCGACAAAAGCATGATGCCAAACTGATACAGCAGTCCTCGCGAAAAACTCGGGAACGGCCGCCCCTCGCAAAATGCGAGAACGGCGGGGCGATAAACTTGCGGATCAAAGTATTCTGGCAGGCGGCTCGACGGGCCGAGAACGAGATCCTTGAGCGAAGATTTGAAATTTTGATCCGCCCAGGAATCGATAGGAATTGCGAACCCGCGCTTCGGCTTCTTCGCGACCGCCTCGGGCAATCTCCGTTCCGCGACTCGTCGCAAAACGAGCTTGCACGTGCGGGCTTTGACTTTGAGCTTGTGCGGGAGCGACAAACCGAATTCGAAAAGATCCTCATCCAGCATTGGAACCCGGATCTCCAGGCTTTCTCTCATGCTGGCGGCGTCAACCTTGAAAAGAAAATCGTTGGGCAAGGTCAAACGAGCGTTCACCTCGGTCGCTTTCGCCGCGAGGTTTTCCAGGCGCGAACTCGGCCATGGCAAGTGCCGCTCCCATTGCGGCTCAAAAAACCTGCGCACCGGAAGAAGATCGGTGTGTCGGCAGAGTCTTTTGTGATCTCTCTCGGGAAGCCAGCAGAAAAGTCCCAGGAGAATCGCGGTATCATCCGCGCCCGCCAAATCTTCGAGCCGTCGAGGCAGACGCCGCGAAACCACGCCAAGCGACGCAAAAGGCGCTAAACCGGCCGCGAGCCATGGCCCGATGAACGTCGGCAGGATCTGACA
>DATMBL010000124.1:0-3978 GCA_035559295.1 Candidatus Eiseniibacteriota bacterium | reverse complement strand
CGCCAGCCTTGCGGTTTCGTGTCGGTCCCGGCGTATTGCCAACTTTCGCCGTTGTACTCGCCGATGAAGCCGTTGAAAGGCCACGCCTCGACACCGCCTTTGTACTGCATGAGACCCGAGAAAACCCCGTTGAGGTCTTCGGTGTCCCTGAAGTCCTCGCCTATGAGGGTCGACGCGTTGGTGTAGTTAATCAGGAACGTGCGGAAGAACGGCTCGTTGTTCCAACGTTCGCTGTTGATGACGTAGTTGATCAACCCGCCGAGAAAGGCGATGTCCGACCCGGCGCGTATCGGCGCGTAAATGTCGCACATCGCGCTGGTGCGCGTGAAGCGCGGGTCAACGTGGATGAGCTTGGCGCCATGTTCCACCTTCGCCTTCATCGGCCATCGAAACGCGACCGGGTGGTTTTCGGCCATGTTGGAACCCATGAACACGCAGCAGTCGGAGTCCTGCATCGTTCGATACGGGATGGTTGCCGCGCCGCGTCCAAAGCGTGTCCCCAGACCGGGGACGCTCGAGCTGTGTCATATCCGCGCCTGGTTTTCGATCGGGACAATTCCGAGCCCCCGCATCAGCTTCTGCTGGATGTGGTTCCACTCGTTATCGAGCGTTGCGCCCCCGAGGGAGAAGATAGCCGTCGTGGAGTTTACGAGCTTGCCGTCATCCAAACGCTCGATGAAGGTCTCGTCGCGGGTTTTTTTCACCAGCTCGGCGACGCGGTCCATCGCCTTTTCGAGGTCCCACACCTCCCAGTCGGTCGCGCCGGGAGCGCGGTGAAGGACCTGTGTGGGCCGGTTGGGGTTGACATGCAGCTGAAAGATCGCCGCTCCCTTGGGACACAACGTGCCCTCGCTGTAGGGGCTGCGCGGGTCGCCCTCGATGTTGACGATTCTGCCGTCGATCGTGTGCACCAGGGTCGCGCAACCCACTGAACAGTAGGGACATATACTTGGCGTCGTCCTGGCCCCGCGGATCCGGAGCTGCTGCGCGCGCGCAACCGCCGGGCCGAGATTCATCCCGGAGCCGGCGAGGCCGGCCAGCGCCGTTCCGGTTCCGGTAGCGAGCGAAAACTTCAGAAAGTCACGTCGTGAGACATCCATGCGTCAATGCCTCCTCTGTCGGCTCAGAAGAGAGAGAGAAGATTCAAGTTGGGCTCGAGGCGGAGACCCTGCGCTCGCCTGAGCCTTGACCTCAACGTTGGGAGCGTCACTTTGACTTAGCTGATTCAATGACGCCGCAGGCGATTCGGTCACCGGCATTACCAGCGGGATCGGTGCGGTAGTCATCTTTTTGGGCATGGATTACGATCGCCGAGCCATCCTCATCCATGAGCCGGTTTTTTCCTTCTTTCAGCCGCAGATCGGGGGCGAAAAATTCGACCGTGAGCTGCCCGCTTTCGGGAATATGGATGTTGGGGAGATCACCGGCATGCGGCCCGTCCTTAGCGAGAAACCCGTGGTGTTTCTTTTCCGGATTGTAGTGGTCGCCAGCCGACTTGAACGGCGGCTCGCATTTGCCCACGGCGTGAATGTGAAGCGCGCGCGGCCCGGGTGATAAACCTTTCGGCTTTTCGCGCAGCGTGAGTGTGATCACGACGCCGGCGGGAGTGTCGGTCAAAGTGGCCTGGCCGATCTCCTGGCGTTCGGTGTTGATGATGCGGACCCTGGCCGTCTCTTGCGCTAGTGCCGCGTCTCGCGAGTAGAGGCCGAGAACAAACAAAGCGATCAGAAGAGCGTTCTCTTTCATCGCGCCTGCCGCCCAAAGCACGACGACAGGCGAAGCAAAATAAGTGCCGTAAAAAAGGATGTAAAAGTTATGGGAAGGGTGAATGAATGTCGCGCGCTTGAGATCGTCGAGACCATTCTCGCCGCTACATACGTAGCGAACTTGGGACGAACCGCCGAACCGAGCGGACGCAGGAGGATTGGAACAAAGGGTATTGCACTACACGGTTTTCAGCCGGCGCTCCGGTACTCACGGACTCCATGACTCCGTCGATACGGTTGCCTTTACGCCGGCTTTTCTATATTGGCTGTTAACAAGGGACCCACGAGTGAAGCCCTTCTTTAAGGTTGTCACGCCGCAGGAAGCCTTGCGTGCTCTGCTCCAGGTCTCTGCCGTCTCGACAGAGACCGTTCCGGCGAAGCAAGCGCGCGGCCGGGTTCTGGCCGAGGACCTCTACTCTCGAGTCGACCTACCGCACTTTCACCGCGCCGCCATGGACGGCTATGCCGTCCGAGCCCAGGACACCTTCGGCGCGAGCGCGAGCCTGCCTGCCTATCTCAAATTGGCGGGGGTGGTGGAGATGGGAACAGAGGTGACACGGGTTGTGGAAAAAGGAGAGGCGATGCGGATCTCGACGGGAGGCATGTTGCCGCCGGGTTGCGACGCGGTGGTCATGGTCGAGTATACGGAAGAGGTGGGCGAGGGGATGGTCGAGGTTCAACGGGGCGTTTCCCCATGGCAGAACGTGATTCAGATCGGGGACGACATCAAAAAAGGGGAAGCGGTTTTCCGGCGCGGCCGGCGTTTTCGGGCACACGATGTGGGCGCTCTGACCGGAATCGGCATCTCCTCGGTGCCGGTTTATCGAAAGCCCAACGTGGCTCTGATTTCGACCGGGGACGAAATCGTCGAGCCGGAGACCGACCCGCTCCCCGGGCAGGTGCGCAACATCAACCAGCACGCGCTCGCGGCTCTCGTCGAGGAGTGCGGCGCCGAGTTGCACGATCTCGGTCTGGTGCGCGACGACCGCGCCGCCTTGATCGCGACGCTCGAAAGCGCGCTCGAACGGGCTGACCTCGTCCTGCTGTCGGGGGGGAGTTCGGTAGGCGCGCGCGACATCGCGCTCGATGCCATCCTGTCGCTTCCGGATGCGCGGATCGACTTCCACGGCATCTCCGTGAGCCCCGGGAAACCCACGATCTTCGCCCATGCTCGCGGCAAGCCTCTACTGGGTTTGCCGGGTTATCCGGTCTCCGCGCTGGTCATTTTCGATCGTTTCGGCGCGCCGTTGATCCGCGCTCTCGGCGGTGAGGACGTGACGATCTTGCGACCGAAGAACACCATCCGAGCCCGGTTGAAGACCAACGTTGCCTCGCCGACCGGCCGTGAGGACTACGTCCGCGTGACGCTGGAGCAACGCGATGGTCAGTGGTACGCAGCGCCGCTGCCGAACAAGTCGGGAGCGATCTTTACACTCGTCAAGGCCGATGGGATGGTTCGTATCGATCTCAACCAGGAGGGGATTGAAGCGGGCGAGGAAGTGGAAGTTTTTTTGTTTTGAGGACCGATCAATCGGATCGGTCAATGCCGTGGCGCGCAAGAGATACCTTAAAAAAACCGCTCTGAACGAGGCGCGCGAAACGTTTCTGTGCCGAGCCGGCCGGACCGCGCTCGGGACCGAAACCGTTCCCGTCACCCAGGCGCTGGGGAGAATCACCGCGGGCCCGATCTATGCGCGCATTTCCTCGCCGCACTACCATGGCGCCGCCATGGACGGTATTTGCGTTCGCGCCGAGGACACCTTCGGCGCCACCGAGTTCAATCCGAAAAAGCTGAGACTCGTCGCAGACCCGAGCGAGCCGCAAGGCCGCTTTGCGTTCGTCGATACCGGAAACGCGCTTCCTCCGTGGGCGAACGCCGTCATTATGATCGAAAGAGTGCGCCAGCACGATTCCGTCACGGTCGAAATCGACGAAGCGGCAGCGCCCTGGCAAAACGTGCGGCTTGTCGGCGAGGATATCGTCGCCACCGAGCCGCTCCTGCCGCGCTGTCACAGACTCCGTCCCTACGACCTGGGCGCCCTGCTTGCGGCGGGGCACGTAACCGTTGAGGTCAAGGCGAAGCCGCGCATTGCGATTATCCCGACCGGTAACGAGCTGATCGAGCCGGGCGATGAGCCGCAGCCGGGGAGAATCATCGAATTCAACTCGGCGGTGCTCGCGGCGCTCGTCACGGAATGGGGCGGAACGGCGG
>DATMBL010000123.1:0-2548 GCA_035559295.1 Candidatus Eiseniibacteriota bacterium | reverse complement strand
CCCCAAACACTGGGCTCATACGGCCCAAGCCGCAAGTCGTCTGAGTCACGCGTTGCCGGGAATTTATACCGACCTCGACGCGGCGCTTTCGGCTTTGGTCAAGAATGTTCCTGATGATGCGACGATTCTGATCGTCTCAGTCCATGGGATCGAGGCGAACTACTCGGGCAATCACCTGATGCCGGCCGTGCTGGCGAAACTCGGCTTCCAGGCGAATGCCAACGCCGCAACGAGCGAGTCGCGCCGCTCGCTCCACGCGTTTAAGCGATTTGTTCCGGATCGCGTCAAAGCCGCAGTGAACGCTTACTTGCTGCCGGATTCTTTCCATGATCGCGTGCGCTCGCGCACGTTCAGCCGCAGCATCGACTGGGATAAGACCCGGGCTTTTTTTATTCCCTCGGATCAATTTCAAGGATTCATCAGCATTAATCTAAAAGACCGCGAACCCTACGGCACCATCAGGCCCGGACGCGAGTACGAAGAGCTTTGCGGCCAGATCTGCTATGAGCTTGGACGGCTCACCAATCCGCAAAGCGGAAAACCCGCCCTCCGTGAAGTCGTTCAGACGGCGAAACTCTACGGCTTCGATTCGCTCTCCGCGCTGCCGGATATCGTTCTTTGCTGGTCGAAAGACGGTCCGATCAATCAACTCTTCCATCCGAGCTTTGGTGCGATCGAGGGCCACACTGCCGCGCTTCGACGGACGCAACATTCGGGCTACGGTTTTTTGATCGCTGCCGGAGCACACACCAACAAGGACGGCGGACCCGCACAAGCCACGATCTTGGACCTGGCGCCGACGATTCTTTATCTCCTGGGCCAACCCGTGCCGAGCGATATGGACGGAAGGGTGCTGCTCGAACTGATCGATGAGGACTACCGGATACGCCATCCCGTTCAATACGGGCAAGGATCCGGCGCAGCGGCGGAACCGACGCTCGCATCGAAGAAGAGGCAGCCATGACTGAAGGTTTTGATCAGGGGCGCAACAGAGTTTGTCGGGCAGTTACCTCGCCGAGATGTTGGCGGTCCGAGGTCATTCGCTGAAGGCTCTCGTCCGTGAATCGTACAACGCCGAAGTTTTTGAAGGGGTTGGATGTCGAATTGGTTCGTGGCGATGTAACTAAGGCTCCGCTGCACTTACAAGAGCAACCCGCGCGCTCGGCGAGCAGATGAGAATTTTGCTTATCAACGATTATGCCAGCCTCGTGGGCGGTGCGGAGCGGGGTATCCTGAGCCTGCGCGACGGCTTGCGGAGCCGCGGCCATGACGCCCGCCTCTTTGCCAGTTCCGCTCTGCGATCCCCGGGGGCCGGCTTTGCGGATTACGAATGCTTGGGCACAACGTCGATGTTCCGTACGCTGCTCCAGACGGCGAACCCTTTCGCTTTACTGCAACTCAGGAGAATTCTAGCCGAGTTTCAGCCCGATCTTGTGCACGTCAAAATTTTTCTCACCCAACTGTCGCCGCTAATTTTGCCACCTCTACGGAACATAGCGAGCCTGTTTCATGTCGTCTGGTACCGCCCGATTTGCCCGACCGGCACCAAGACCTTGCCGAACGGCTCAGCCTGCCGGGTCAACGCCGGTCGGGCCTGTTACCGCAACCGATGCCTCGCCCTGCATGACTGGTTGCCGCTGATGCTGCAGATGAAGCTCTGGAAGCAATGGCGGGGTGCGTTCGACCTTGTCGTCGCGAACAGCGAGTGGATCAAGCAAACCCTCGAAGCAAACGGCTTTGGTTCGGTCGAGGTCGTGTGGAACGGCGTTCCGGTACGCGCCGCCCGGCCGCCGCTCGCTTTTCCGCCCACGGCCGCCTTCGGCGGTAGGCTGGTGCGCGAGAAAGGAGTGGACCTCCTGCTGCACGCGTTTGCCAAAATAACGGACAGAGTTCCGCAGGCTAAACTAATCATCGCCGGAGATGGTCCCGAGCGCGCGACACTGCAAGCGCTCGCGCGACGACTTGGTCTCGACTCTCGCGTTTCCTGGCTCGGACACCTGACGCAGCATGAAATGGAGCAGCGGTTCTCTCAAGCCTGGGTGCAAGTCGTTCCGTCGCTTTGGGCGGAGCCTTTCGGCATCGTTGCCGCCGAAGCGATGATGCGCGGCACTGCGGTGATCGCCAGCAACTCCGGCGGCCTGGCTGAAATCGTGCGCGACGGAGAGACCGGGTTTCTCGTGCCTCCTGGTGATATCGAAGCGCTCGCCGGCCGGCTCACGCAGATTTTGCAAGACCGAGCATTAACCCAACGGCTGGGCGACGCGGGAAGGAAAACCGCGCTCCGGGATTTCAATGAGTCACGGTACGTGGATAATTTCCTACGGCTTTACGAGCGCGTGCTCGCCTCTCGAGGTACAAGCGATCGGCGCAAGCCGGAATCGGCTCACCGGGTCGCTTAGTTTTCTGAGCACACTGATGAAGACACTCGTCACCGGCGCGACCGGCTTTATCGGCCAACACCTCGTCAATCGGCTCGCGCGCGAAGGCTATCAGGTCCGGGCGCTGGTCCGCCCGGTTACCGACCCCGGAGCGTTTCTGCCCGACGGCG
>DATMBL010000122.1:0-12900 GCA_035559295.1 Candidatus Eiseniibacteriota bacterium | reverse complement strand
AAAGACGCCAAGTTCATCGTGCCGCCCGACCGGCCGTTCTTCGAGCCGCTAACGTCGCTGGCGTTTCTCGCCGGCTGTACCGATCGGATTCAGCTCGGCATGAGCGTCATGGTTTTGCCCTACCGGCATCCGCTCTATTGGGCGAAAATCGTCGCCACGCTCGACCATCTCTCTACCGGCAGATTCATTTTGGGGGTCGGGGTCGGTTGGATGTCTGAAGAGTTCGATGCTCTGGGGGCCGCGTTTGCCGAACGGGGGAAAGTATCCGACGAGCAGCTCCGGTTGCTCGATGCCCTGTGGAGCGACGAACATGTGAGCTTCAGCGGACGCTATTACCGGTTTTACGATATCGCTTTCAGCCCCAAACCATTCAACCGGAGCCGGATCCCGATTTGGATCGGCGGCGAAGGAAAACCAGCGCAGCGCCGAGCGGGTATCTACGGCGACGCCTGGTTTCCGTACTTCGTCAGCATCACGCCGCGAGAACTCGCGGCCCGCTTTGAGTACGTCCGTCGAACGGCGCGAGATGCCGGCCGCGATCCGGAACGCGTGGGCCTCGCCTGCTGCCTGCCGATCGAGCTTACCGAGGTCGACGTGCCCCAGCGGGAAGATTACCTCTCGGGTTCGCCGGGCCAAATCGCAACCGCGCTCAAACGCTTCGAGCGCGCCGGCGTGCAGCACATCGGACTTCAGTTTATGATTCCTCACTGGCCCGAACGCCGCGCCCAGATCGAGCGCTTCGCCAGGGAGGTCCTGCCGGAGTTCAAATCGTAGCCCGGGGCGAGAAAACCCGTACCGGCAACCGGCCGCTCGCCACCATTCTCCCCTGTTGGGCAACCCCGTGCGCTAGAATTTCCAGCGCTCTTGCGGTAAGCAAGGCGAAGCAATTTACGCGAAGGGGAAACACAATGAGCAATTTGCCGCGTGTCGCTTTGATCATCACCGGCGGAACCATCGACTCGGTCGGCAAAGACCGTTTAGACCTGGCGTGGTACATCGAGGCCGGCAAGCGCCTCGGCGACGGCGAGCTTCTCGCCCAGTTGCCCGAACTCAAATCGATTGCCCGGGTCGAAGAGGTTCCGTTTCGACGGCTCCCGAGTCACGCGCTCGTCGATAGGGACTGGCTCGATCTCAGCCGCACGATTCATGCGATTTTTGATCAAGACAAAGCCGACGGAATCGTCATCACGCACGGCACCAACACCATCGAAGAAACCGCGTATTTTCTGAATCTAACGTTAAAAACCGAAAAGCCCGTCGTGGTCGTGGGTTCAATGCGCCCCTCGTCGGCAATCAGCGCAGACGGTTACCTCAACGTTGTGAACGCGATCAAAGTCGCCGCCGACCCGGCATCGCGCGGCCGCGGCTGCTTGCTGGTCATGAACGATACGATTTTTAACGGGCGCGATGTGACGAAGAACGCGACCTATCGGGTCGAGGCCTTTCAATCGCGCGACCTCGGCCCGCTGGGCTTCGCCGATGCGGACGGCAAAATCGTGTACTACCACCAACCCGTTCGCAAGCACACCATCGCTACCGAATTCGACGTCGGCGGTCTCCGGTCCTTGCCGCGTGTCGATATCGTGGTCTCCTATGTCGGAGCCGACGGCACCATGATCGAGGCGGCGGCGGCGGCCGGGGCGCGCGGGATTGTGAGCGCGGGGACGGGCGCGGGCCGGCCTACACCTGCCGAAGACGAAGCCTTCGACCGCGTGTTCAAGGAAAAAGGCGTGATCATGTGCCTCTGCAGCCGCGTCGCTTCGGGCCGCGTCGTCCGCAGCCCGGGTCTGGCGCGCCGTGGGTTCGTCGCCGGCGACAATCTGCAGCCGTGGAAAGCGCGGCTGCTTTTATCTCTCGCTCTCACCCAAACGACCGACGCCGACGATATCCAACGGATGTTCGACACGTATTAAAGCGTGGAGCATGAGGCAAGGCGCATGGAGCCAGCGACGTGGTGAGCATCGAACCGGAAAGATAAAACTTTCTCGCGCCAAGCGCGCCAAGGGCGCAAAGAGATAATTTTTCTCTGAAAACTTGGCGTCCCTTGCGTTCTTTGCGCGAGATACTCCCATTCCTTCTTGGTTGCGCTCTGCCGCGCTGGGTTCTTCGTGTCCTTCGTGGTGGCTATCCCTTCCCCCATGCTTCATGCCCTCATGCTGCTCTTAGCGCCTGGACGATGTCGAGTCTCGCGGCCCGGACGGCGGGCAGGAAACCGCCCGCAACGCCCATCGCCAAGGAAAAACCCAAGGCGCTTGCGACGATCCCGGGCGATAACGTGAACGAGAAGGCCAGTTCGGAAAACGAGCCGAAGTTGAGCGTCGAGATCGAAAAGCATTGCAGGATCGAGGCGAGCCCCAACCCGAGGATTCCGCCCGACAGAGATAACACCAACGACTCCAGAAGAAACGCGACGAGAATGTTGCGGCGGCGGAACCCGAGCGCGCGGAGTGTGCCGATTTCCGTCGTTCGGTTCGCGACCGCGCCGTACATCGTGATCATCGCCCCGATCGTGGCGCCGGCGCTGAAGATCAGCGTGATGAACAGGCCCAGGATCCGGATGAACGTCGCCATCGCTTCGGATTGCTCTTCGAAAAACCGCCTTTCCCGCTTGGCCACGAAGACCTGCAAGCGGTTGTCCGCCTCCAGCGTCGAAACGAAGCCGGCGATGTCCGCGGGATCGCGCAGCCGCAATGTCACCGTGGAAAATGAGGATCGTTTGAACGCATCCATGATCTGGAGGCTGTCGCCCCACGCCTCTGACTCGAAACCGCTGCCGTCGGCTTCAAAGATTCCCACGACGGCCCAGCGATCGCCGCCGAAGTTGATGGTTTCGCCGATCTGGGCTCCGGCGAAGCGCTCGCTGATCCCCGCGCCCACGATCACTTCGCGCGCGCCCCAGCGAAACATCCGCCCCTCCACGATCCGCACCTGCGGTCTCAGCTCGAAAGCCGCGGCCTCGACACCTCGAACCGCGACGTTGCTGATGCCCTGGGCGCCCAATTTGTTCAAATTGATGATCACGACCACTTCTTTCGACACGATCGAGCGCCCCTCCTCCGATCGCGCGACGTGCGGCAGGTAAGCGACGATTCCGGCCGATTCGCGATCGAGGATGCTCATGATTTCGCTCATCGCCGCCTTGCGAATCACGATCACGTTTTCGTCCGATCCCGTCGAGCGCAACGTCTGGCGCACGCCGTGCGCCATCATCAACACGGCGGTAAAGACGAAAACGACCAGCGCGACTCCCCCAATCGTAAAAGCCGCCGTCAGCCGCCGCGATGAGGCGCTGCGGCAAACGTATTTGAACGGAATGCGCACGTTACCCGGACTTATGCATCCGCTGAGCCTTCGCCGGACTCCCAAGCCTCCCGAAGAAAGGCTTCAGTTCGGATAAGTTCCTTTTACCGGAATGGGCCGTAGGGTTGCTTCGCACGACAGGAACTATCCCCTTTTTCGCTAGCCGACGAACCTCAGGCCCTCGACGATTCTGGTCGAAAGAACGCGGCGGAAGGGAATCAACGAGGCGATCAGCCCGACCCCGAGCGCCGCCACCGCGCCGGCGATGATCGTCTCGGGTTTGATGTAAAAGATCGGGAACCATCCCTTCGGTAGCGTCGCCTGGAACGCTTCGACGGCCGGAAGCGTTCCCACGAGACCCAGGGCGCTCCCCAGTACCGACAAAATCAACGACTCGCCCGCGATCAGCACGAAGAGGCGCCAGCCGTCGAAGCCCAGCGCCTTCAACACCGCATACTCGTGGGTGCGCTCGCGCGCCGACATGATCATGGTGTTCCCCAGAACGAGAAGGATGATGCCGATGATCACGAACGACATGATGTTCATCGCCGTGATGATCGCGCTTGCGGCCGAGAGAAACCCCTGCTGAAAGGCGCGCTCGGTTTCGGTCTTGGTTTCGGCCCGGGAGTTGGCAAACAAGCGATCGATCTCCAGGGAAACCGCAGCCGCATCCTCCGGGTTTTTGATCTTGACGATGTACCAGCCGATTTCTCCCGATCTCTCCGGCATCTCCTGCTTAACGCGTTCCTCGACATACTCGTAATGAAACATCATCGTAGCCGGATCTGTGGCCTGATCACGCGGCTCGTAAATGCCGCGCACGACGAATTCCCAACGGCCGGGAAATACGTCGCCCTCGAGCACCATGATGTCCCCGGGCGCCAAGTCGTAGCGCCTGGCGATGTCGATGCCGATGATGCAGGCATTACGTTCTCGTTTGAAGGCCTCGAATTCCTCCTTCTCCAGGAGAAACTCCGGGTAAACCTCAAAAAACGTTTCGGAGTCTACGGCAAGCCGCGCAAAGAACTGGTCCTTGTCGATGTAAATCCCCGAAAACCACGTGGCGTACGTGACCTTCTCGACACCGGGGACCCGCGCAATCCGATCCCGGTACGCAAGCGGCAGCGGAAAGACGAACGACACCGCATGGCGCGTAATCAGCCGGTCGGCGGCCGAAGCCTCGACGCCGGCGTACCATGCGGTGACAACGGTCCTGAGTAGAACAAAGGCCGTGACGGCGACGGCGATCCCGGCGATCGTCAGCAGACTCCGGAGTTTGTGCCGCACGGTGTTGCGCGCCAAGAGCTTGATCAGTTCCATCGCGGATTATTCATCCTCGCAAATTTGCTCGCGACCACAACTTTCACAAAATTGAAGATAGACCTCTCGCGCCAAGAGCGCCAAGCTCGCAAAGAGCAAAGGAGTTTCGCGTCGACGGCGCGATAGAAATTGCGTTCTTTGCGCGAGGATATTCCGATTTTCTTCCTTGCGGCGCAGCGGCGCCGGGTGACTCTCCTACTCTTTGCTCTTAGCCCTTTGCTCTTAGCTCTATGCCCTCTTAGGCCAGCTCGCCCTTCTCGAGATGGCGCGTCGAACGCGCCCATTCGGCCGCGCGCGGATCATGGGTCACCATCAAGATGGTCTTACCCAACTCCCGGTTCAGGCGATCCATCAGCCCCAGCACCTCTTCCGCGGACGCCTTGTCGAGATCGCCGGTCGGCTCGTCGGCGACCAAAATGGCGGGATCGGTTACGATTGCGCGGGCGATGGCGACGCGCTGCTCCTGCCCTCCCGAAAGCTGGCGCGGGTAATGGTGCAGGCGATCGCTCAAGCCGACGGCAGCGAGCGCCGTTTCTGCGTGAGCGCGCCGCTCTCTCCGAGAAAGCGGTGTCAACACGAGCGGCAGCTCGACGTTTTCAATGGCCGTCAGCACCGGAATGAGGTTGTAGAACTGAAAAATAAAGCCGACGTTCTGTGAGCGCCAGATCGCAAGTTCAGTTTCGTCCAGCTCCGTAATGTCGGTTCCGCCAACGACGATGCGCCCCGCGCTGGGCTTATCGATTCCGGCAATGAGATTCAGTAAGGTCGTCTTTCCCGAGCCCGATGGACCCATGAAAGCGACGAACTCGCCGGTCGCGACCTTCAGTGAGATATTTTTCAGGACGGGAATTTCCAGCGCGTCGCGCCGGTACGCTTTCCAGACGTTTTCAACTTCGATCAGCGGCGCGTCCATGCCGGCTGAATGAGGCTACTGTCCCTTGATGCGGACCTTGCTCCCGGCCCGGATGCGATCGTCAATTTTGGCGACCACTCTGTCCCCCTCTTGGAGGCCGTTTTTGATCTCGAGCCGGTCTCCAAGCCGCCGCCCGGTTACGACGACAATCTCGACGGCGCGCTGCTCCCTCACCTGATAAACGACCGCGTGACCGTCCCGCGTGGCAACGGCGGCCGCCGGCACCGTGAGAACCGGTTGCACATCGGCGGGGTCGGCGGTTCCGGGAGGAAGGAAACTCACCTTTGCGCTCATCTCCGGCAGCACCCGCTTGTCGTAGTCTTTGAACCGGATCTTGACCATCACCGTGGCCTTGGCGCGATCGGCGGTCGGCACGATCTTGCTCACATAGCCGACGTACGCTCGGTCCGGGTACGCATCGAGACGGATTTCGCAGAGCTGGTCCGGCTGCACACGCGTAATGTTCGCCTCGGAGACGTCGGCATCGATCTCGAGGGAGGACATGTCGGCGATCGTCACCACCGCGGCGCGCGAGCTGGCGGCTCCGGCAAGCGGCGCGACGATTTCACCGATATCGGCGTTCTTACGCAGGACCGTGCCGTCGAACGGCGCGATGATCCGCGTATTCTCGACGGCGACTTCGGCTTCGGCGGCGGCGAACTTCGCGGCTTCGATGGTAGCCAAAACCCTGTTGTAGCGCGCTTCGGCGGCGTCGTAGTCTGCCTGCGCGACGAAATCCTTCTTCCTCAGCTCTCTTTGCCGGTTCAACGATTCTCGAGCGTCGTTAAGCTCGGCTTGCGCCGCTCGAAGGTCGGCGCGCGCCCGCCGAAGCGCCGCCAGCACGTCCTCATCCTCCAGGCGCGCAATAACCTGCCCCTTTTTGACCCAATCGCCTTCCTCGACGCCGAGATAGATGAGCCGCCCCGTGCCCTTCGACGCGACCGCAGCCTTGCGTCGCGCGACGACGTATCCGCTTGCGGTCAACACCGCGGTCGCCTGCGCCGGGGAGTTCAGCGCGGCGGTCGCAAGCTGCACTTCAACCGCAGGATTCAACAGATGGTCGGCGATCGTTGACCCGATGACGAGCGCCGCCACGATCATCAACGCGACCGCACCTCTCTTGAGCGTCCTGAATCGCCGCCGAGGCGCGGGACGGCGCGCGTCACGATCGATGCGCAACGAGCCGAGATCGATCTTTCGCTCATCCATCGCGGTTGTTAGTAAGCCGGTTCACCGGCGCTTTTTCAAGCGGAACTCGAAATGGTAGAGTCTCGGTCGATGACCGGCTCAATCTCCTGGAATCCCCGCGCCTACGCCAGAGACGCGCGTTTTGTCTCGGAGCTGGCCAAGCCGTTGATCGGGTGGCTCGAGCCGCGCCCGGACGAGACGATTTTGGATCTGGGATGCGGCGACGGCGCGCTCACCGAAACAATCGCCGCTTCGGGCGCGAAGGTTTATGCAATCGACGCCAGCCGACCGCAAGCAAACGCAGCCCGGGCGCGCGACTTGCGCGTCGCGGTCATGGACGGCCACCACCTGGGCTTCAAGTCGTTGTTTGACGGCGTTTTCAGCAACGCGGCGCTTCACTGGATGAAGCGGCCCGAACGCGTGGTCTCGGAAGTCGCATCGATTTTAAAACCGGGCGGGCGTTTCGTAGGCGAGTTCGGAGGTAAAGGCAACGTGGAGCGCGTTCGAGCAGCGTTACACGCCGAGTTGCGGAAGCGCGGCTTCGATCCTGCAAGGATCGATCCATGGTACTTCCCTTCCGCGGAAGACTTCGCCGCCCTGCTTGCGCGTTTTGGCTTCCACGTCGCCGCCATCGATCTCATTCCGCGTCCGACCCGTCTTCCCGACGACCTTAACGCGTGGCTCGAGATCTTCGCCCAGCCGTTCTTCGATGTGCTGCAGCCGCCCGAAAGAAAGGCCTATCTAGCCGCGGTCCGTGACGGCTTGAAGGAAAGCTTGCAGGATTCCGAGGGCCGCTGGGTGGTCGATTACGTGCGGCTCCGCTTCAAGGCAACGAGGAACTAAACCCATCCTTGAGATTGTCGGCTTAAGGGGCATAAATGTGGACGGCATCATCGTCGAGCCGTTGGCCGCTCATGATCAGCCGGACAATGCTGCGGACGTTGCGGCTAACGTTTTCGATTTCGTCCGCTGGAAAACCGTTTTCGACAAACCGGCCGATCAGCTTTTGCTGACCAACCTCGATGATCTGAAGATACTCTTTGTTGTTTTCCTTGAAGTACCGCTCGGTTCCCGGCGCCGGGCTATCGAGTCCGCTCTGGAGCTTGCTCGAGATCTTGATACCCACAAACAACTTTCTCTCCGTCTCAGCCATCCTACTCTCCTCAATCCGTGACTTGCTCGTCTCCCGGCGCGAGCGGAAGACCCCTCGCTCGCTCCGCTCGTACCGGGGGGAAAGCTTCCGCCTCTCCCGTTGGAGCGGAGCCGAGGGTTACCTATCCCATGATCGCTGCCTCCACTATCAATACGGTCTCCGTTACCCGGTTGCAATCATCGCTTTTCTTCTGATAATCGGAAACCAATCCACTGGCGGGAGGCGTACGTGCAATTTTGCCGATTATACACTGGCAAGGATGGAAAGTCTCACTTCGAGGATCTCGATCAGAGCAACGTCTCGAAGGCATTCTTCACCACGCATCCGGTCAAGGCGCTGGTTTTCAAGAACGACGCGCCGCAACACATTTTAGGTTTTCACAACGCGCCGCGTCGCCAATGGGTGATCACGCTTTCAGGCTCGGTGGAGATCGGCCTGGGCGACGGAACGGTGAAGACGTTTGGCGCCGGCGATGTTTTCTTGGCCGAAGACGTGACCGGCGAGGGTCATACCGCGCGGCCGCAAAATTGGGTGCGCGCGTTTGTGCATCTCGAATGAAGGCTGCAACTTCCCGACAGCGGCGAAGGATGCCGCATTGTCTCGCGCGAAGAACGCAAGATCGCCAGATCGAAAATCCGAAATCCGGCTATCGCGAACTCCGAAACAAAGGTTCGGCAAAATAAAGTCAAAGCTGGCAATCCCAAAACACAGACCTACCGGCGGCTCGTTTGGAGGTTTAGTACTTTTCGTCGTTTGCATTTGTTTCGGGTTTCGGATTTCGTGCTTGGAACTGTGATACGGAGGACATCGATGAAGCGGCTATGCATCCGTCGGTTCTTCGCGGGCGCGCTGTTCCTCAGTGCTTTGCTCGCGTTCCAGCCGGTTTCGGCGCAGGACAAGATCAGGCTCGGCCTGAGCTCCGTCAGCGCCACGAACGGCAGCGTGTGGGTAGCGGAAGAAAAGGGATTCTTCAAAAAGCACGGCGCCGACGTTGAGGTAATCGTCATCGGCGGTGGCGGCGCTCGCGTGGTCAGTTCACTGGTTGCGGGCGATCTGCAGTTCTCGGTCGGCGGCGGCGAAGGCTCCGTTCGCTCGCAGCTCAGAGGAGCCGATACCGTGATCGTCGCTTCCACGATGAATAAAGGGCTGCAGCGCCTTCTCGCCCGGCCGGAGATCAAGAGCCACCAGGATCTCAAAGGCAAGCGGATCGGCATCACGAATTTCGGCTCGGCGGGGCATCTGGTGCTCGTGCTCATGCTCAAGAAATGGGGGCTTCGCCCCGACCAGACGCAAATCCTCCAGGTCGGGTCGTCACCGGCGATGCTGGCGAGCCTGGACAAAGGCGGCATTGACGCGGCGGTATTAACGCTGCCGACCTTTTTCGTCGCCGAAGAAAAAGGTTACCGCGTCATCGGGGACCCCGCTCACATGGACATTGTTTATCTGCAAAACACGCTCGAAAGCACCCGGCCTTACCTTCGGAAGAACCGCGAGCAGGCTGTGAAGTTCATGAAGGGGTACATCGAAGGGATCGCTTATTTCAAGAAAAACAAGCGCGAGAGCATGGAGATCCTGCGCAAGAAGCTCCGCATCCAGTCGGAACAGGAACGTGACAACCGATACCTCGAGATGTCTTACAACTTGCTGGCGTCTACCTTTTACAACGACGTGCCCTATCCGTCGCTCAGGGGCATACAAACGATCATTGACAAGCTGGCCGAAGAAGACCCCAAACTCAAGGACCGCGATCCCAAATCGTTTGCCGATGAAAGCATCGTCAAGGAGCTCGACGATAGCGGTTTTATCAAAGCGCTGTACGCGAAATAAGCTGGAATGCCACGTTCGAGCCGTTCAACCGCTGCGCTTCGTTGAAACCGTTTGAACGGACCGAACGGGTTGAACAGCTTGTACCCCAGGAACCTGAGGAAACGCACATGGCGGATTACAAGGAAATTCTCTATGAGAAGCAGCGCGGCGGTGTCCTGATAACGCTCAATCGCCCCGAAGCGATGAATGCGATCAGCCGAACGCTCATCGCCGAGTTGCATCAGGCGCTCGATCAAATCGAAGCGGATCCCGCGATCCGGGCGGTCGTGATTACCGGCGCGGGGCGGGCGTTTTCGGCCGGGATGGATCAAGGAAAGAGCGCCGGGGGCCGCCGGCGCGACCTCCACTGGCCGTACGGCATCCCGACCGGTCTGAGCGCGGCGGAAGTCATCGATTCCTGGCGTTCCGAGAGCCGCAATTTCATGCGCCTCTGGGAATTCCCCAAGCCGATCATCGGCGCAATCAACGGTTGGGCGATGGGCGCGGGCTCGTGGCTCGCCCTTTTCACGCATATCACGATCGCTTCAGAGAACGCGGTTTTCGCCCAACCCGAGGTGCGTCATGGCTCGAACACGAGCTTCATGTGGACGCTTCTCGGCGGATTCAAAAACGCTCTCCGTTACGGATTGACCGGGGATCATATCGACGCTGCGGAAGCGCTGCGTATCGGCTTGGTGGTCAAAGTCGTGCCCCCGGAACAGCTCCTCGAGGAGTGCTTCTCGCTCGTCGAGCGTATCGCGCGGGTCCCGCCGGAGACGGTCAAGATCAATCTCCAGATCGCAACCATGGGCCTGCAAATGATGGGATTGCGGGACGCGCTGCTTCTCGATAACCAGCTCTCCGCTCCGGCGCACGTCATGCTGCGGGAGGAGCTGAGGCGCCCCCTGGACGAAGCGCGCTTCAACAAAGGAACGAAAGAGTACCTGATGCTGCGCGACGGGCCCTTCCAGCCCGAGCCGTTCGGCCCCAGATCGAGAAAAAGAGAGTAAAACAAACCCGACCGCGGAGATCGCGATTGAGAACCTTGTCGGCTTGCGCAAATCTGCTCGCGACCCCAATTGTCGAGACGATAGTACGTTCTCGCGCCAACTGCGCAAAGGCCCGGCAACCCGGTCCGCAAGTGAATTTTGATCTTTTAACTTGGCGCTCCTTGCGGGCTTTGCGGGAGCTGTTCCGATCTTTTTGGGTGCGGCGCAGCCGCCCTGTGTCCTTCATGTGCTTCGTGGTGGCGTATTTTCTTTCATCAATGCAGAGGGAGTCATGGCGAATGAACCGAGCGTACTGTACGCAAAGCAACGTCGCGGTGTTCTGATCACGCTCAACCGGCCGAGCGCGCTCAATGCGATCAATCAAGACATGCTGGCCCGGCTCGATGACGCGCTCGAGCGAGCCGGAAGCGATCCCGAAATCCGAGCGGTGGTGCTCGCGGGCGCCGACGGCGCGTTTTCCGTCGGGGACGATATCGCGGGGGACGATCCGGAAACCGCCTGGCCGTACGGGATACCGCAAGGCGCGTCGTTGGTCTACGAATACGACCGGCTGCGCGACGCCGACCGGAAAGACATCCTCGACCGGCGGCACTACCGCTGGCAATACCCGAAGCCGATCATCGCGGCGGTAAGCGGGTGGTGTCTTGGATCAGCGTCCTGGCTCGCCCTTACCTCACATATTACGATCGCAGCGGATGACGCGGTTTTCGGCCAGCCTCAAGTCCGGCACGGGGCACCCACGGACTTCATCTGGGTTGTCCTTGCCGGATTCAAGAACGCGTTACGCTATGGACTCACCGGTGACCATATCGACGCCCTCGAGGCGCTGCGCCTCGGTCTCGTCAACCAGGTGGTTCCGAAAGGTGAGCTTTTGGAAACCTGCTTCGCCCTGGTTGAGCGCATCGCCCGGATCCCGCCCGAAACGGTCAAGATCAACCTGCATATTGCGACCATGGGCCTGGAAATGATGGGCTTGCGCAAGGCGTGGACCTTGAACGCCGAGCTCGCCGCGATGGCGCGCCTGTCCAAACGGGAGGAGTTCAACAAGCGGCTCGAAGATGCGAAGAAGAAAGGCGGATTGAAGGCTTTTCTCGAAGAGAGAGACGGGCCGTTTCAACCCGAGCCCTTCGGCCCTAAATCGGCGAAGAAGGGTTAGTCAGAGACCCGCCACGGAGGCGGCGGCGCTCCCGCAAGAGAAAAAGTAAGGGGAATATCTCGCGCAACGCTCGCAACGAGCGCCACGTCATAAGATCAAATTTATTATCGGGCTCCGGTTGCGGGGCCTTTGCGCACTTGGCGTTCTTGGCGATGGAAGTCTTATCCTACAGCCGCCAGTCCTGATCGGTGGCTTCTCGGGGCGGTTTGAGATCGTCCCCGGCACGTAGCCGGGCGCCCGAGTCTCGTGTCAGTTCCGGCAGCAAAAGCCAGGAGAACTCCTGAGCCTCCTCGTAGCTTCGCGCGACCCCGCCAACGCTTTCGGCGCCCGCGCGGATTTCGATTTGAGGCTGCCGGTCAAGCCAAAAAAGCGCCACAAACCCGATGCCGCCCGCGAGCGCGCCATACTGAATCGCCGCCAGCGCCGCGCCCGCCTGTTTGAAAACCTCAGCGAGCTGCGGCCATCGTCCCGGCACCAGCTGCGAGCTCAGAGTCACGAGCACATACAGCGCGACGAGCGCCACGCCGGCGACGAGGAGCCCGCGGCTCCTCTGCCAGCTTACGCGAACACTTGTAATCGCGTCGCGCCGCATCACGATCTGGCTGGCGCCAAAAATGCCGCGCTCGGCGCGTTGAACCACGTGACTCGCGGTCAGCACGAGTTCACTCCTGTCGGCCAGCGTCATCCAGCCGATCTCGGTTTCTTCATCCATGCAGAGTCATCTTAACCCCTTCCGGGGCGTCGCTCTATCGCGCTCCTGCGGCAAAATCGCTTTCCTTAATGAAGCGCCATCCGGCTGCGTAGGCGGCGCCCTGATCATCGGACGCGCCGCTCACTCCCAAAACGTTTCCCACCATGACGTAGTCGTCGGCCTCGATATGCGTTCTCAGCTGCGTAAGAAAGGTTTCTTTGCGCATCTCCATCGGCCCGATAAAGCTGAAGAGCCGGTGCCACGACGGCAGCGCCCGAACCGCAACCGCCCAATTGCCGTTCAAACCGACGATGTGGCCCTCGTCTCGGAGGCGATCAATGCTGGCGATCGTAATCGGACCCG
>DATMBL010000121.1:0-5396 GCA_035559295.1 Candidatus Eiseniibacteriota bacterium | reverse complement strand
CGACGGTCATTTCGGCGTGCGCCCCCCCGAAGCTCCCGCCGAGGCGCGCCCCGTCTGCGTCCTTGAAAAACTCACCCCGAACAGCGGTGGAGAAGCGATCGGTCCAGGCGTAGGAAGCGATCCCGGCAAGGCCCTGCCAGGTGGCGTTGCGTCTCCCGCCGAGCGCAGCGTTTTCTTCGTGCCCATAGGTATATTCGAGGATGAACGCCAGCGGGTCGAACGGCTTGATCGTCGCCACATGGCTCATGGTAAATCGCTTGTTGCCGCTGTTATCGAATTGCTCGGGACCGTAGATCACGTTACTGACAAGCGAAAACATGTCCATCGGGGTGAACCCCAGGCCCGCCATGAACGATGGCTGGTCATTGTTGTCGCGCGGGTTATCCCAGCCGGTTACAATTCCGCCGTTGAGCGACAAGCTCTTCAGTAGAGGGTAAGTGACAAGCACCCCTAAGTGCCGGAGCGGGATGGCAAAGTTGAATAGAAACGAGCGGGAAATATTATCGTTGTAGGCACCGGGATTGGGCAGAATTTCGGTTCCCAGCGTGGTCACAAAGAGACCGCCCTTAATGCCGAGTCCGGCCCCAACAGGAATCGTTGTCGTAAGGTATGCTTCGCGTAGCTCGGCAGAGGGCTCGTCCTGTAGCCGACTACCCCACAGTGTTGCTTCCCGAAGGAGTTCACCGCCGCGGCCGAAGTCACCCGAGAGCCGAAAACCGACGCCCCAGTCCTTTTCGGGTTTTTCCAAGGCCACGTGGAAATAGTTGAATACGAGTTTATCGTGGTCTTTATCGAAGTAACGACCGCTGATGTTCGCGGGGCTTCTAGGGTGATTCGAGCTCCACGTATAGCTCGTGTCCAAAAAGCCGCTGATGTTAATGCCCAAAGCGTCTTGCAGCTGCGATTTTCCGTCCGCGATCGCGTTATCGAGTACGCCGATCGTGCTCTCCAGCCCGAGCCAGCCCGGTGATAGCGGCTTATCCTCCTGAGCGCGCAGCGGCGCGGCGATCAGAACAGTTGCCGCGAGCAGAAAAATCAGCCCGATCAAGCCTTGCTTCATCTTGCGAACCTCCTCCTTGCGATCTAGCCAAGCCGGCCGACAACATCCAATGGGTTTTCTCACACGCCTAGGAGGCGGCGCCTTTGGAAAGCTCCGGAGCGCGCAGCGGCGCCGGCACTGCCCCCGTTAACCCGGGAGCGCTGCCGCTGACCGGCGACCAGCCGCGAGCGCTAGCCGATACGAAGTCGGGATAGGCCACGTTACCATGCTCGCCGATGTCGAGCCCTTCCAACTCTTCGTCGGCCGACACGCGAATGCCGACCGTCGCTTTGAGGATCTTCCAAAAGACCAGAGAAGTGACAAAGACGAAGATTCCCACGCTGGCCACGCCGGCCAGCTGCGCCATCAAGAGTCCGGGGCCGCCACCGAAGAACAAGCCGTTACCCGTCGTGTCGGGCGAGAACTCGGCTTGAGCGAACAACCCGACGCAGAGCGTGCCGAAGATGCCACACACCAGGTGCACCGAAGTCGCGCCGACCGGATCGTCGATCTTCACCCGATCGAAGAAAATAACCGAGAGGACGACCAGAACACCCGCGATCAGCCCGATAATGAGCGAGCTTTGCACGCTGACGAATGCACAGGGCGCGGTAATCGCTACCAGCCCGGCTAACGCGCCGTTGAGGATCATGCCGAGGTCGGGCTTGCCCAAGAGCATCCACGCGGTGATCGAGGCGGCAATCGTCGCGGCAGCCGCTGCCGTATTGGTCGCCACAGCGATCCGGCCGATCGCTCCGGGGTCAGCGGCCATCGTGCTTCCCGGGTTGAAACCGAACCAGCCGAACCAGAGAACGAACACGCCCAATGTCGCAAGGGCCATGCTGTGCCCTGGGATCGCAAGCGCCTTTCCCTCCTTACTGTACTTTCCGATGCGCGGGCCAAGTACCATGGCGCCTGTGAGCGCCGCCCATCCGCCAACCGAATGAACCACCGTCGAACCGGCAAAGTCGAACATGCCGAGCTTGGCGAGCCAGCCACCACCCCAAATCCAGTGGCCGACGATCGGATAAATCAGTCCAACCATGAGAAAGCTGAAAATGTAAAACGCGCCGAACTTGATCCGCTCCGCAACGGCCCCGGAAACGATCGTCGCCGCCGTTCCTGCAAAGACGAGCTGAAAAAAGAACTTCGTCCAAAGCGGCACGCCTGTCCAGGCGATCGAAGAATAGACACCGTTGTAGGCGTCTCCCGTCGCCGGACTGTTATCCGCGCCGGCGGCGAACCACAAACCCTGTGTGCCGAAGAACGGATTGCCGTCACCGAACATGAGCCCCCAGCCGATTACCAAAAACGCGACCGATGAAGCGGCAAACACAACGAAGTTCTTGGCGAGAATCGTCACGGTGTTTTTCGCCCGGCAAAAACCCGACTCAACAGTGGCAAAACCCAAATTCATGAAGAAAACCAGCGTTCCGGCAATCAAGGTCCACATCGTGTCGAGCGCTACCTTCGCCCCACCGATCTGCTCGAGGAGGCCTTGCGTGAATTGCGCGGGCGCCGCTCCCGAATCTTCCTCGGACGCCGGAGCTTCGCTCTTTACCGGTTCCGCCGGAGCCTCCTGCGCCCAAGCCGCCCCATGCACCACAAGCCATCCGAGTAGTAGGGCGCTCGATATAAAAAGTTTCGGGCGGTTTTGCAGAATCATGCTTCTCCTCCACGTGTGTTTGGTTCGTATCGATCCATTAAACGGCGTCCTCGCCTCTCTCGCCCGTGCGGATGCGGACGATTGCTTCCACCGCCGTGACGAAGATTTTTCCGTCGCCGATCTTTCCGGTGCGCGCGCTGTTCGTAATCGCCTCGACGACCGCGGCAGCCTTATCGTCCGGAACGAGGATTTGAATCTTCACTTTGGGCAGGAAATCGACCGAGTATTCCGCGCCGCGGTAGAGCTCGGCATGGCCCTTTTGCCGGCCGAAGCCTTTGACCTCCGCGACCGTCATGCCCTCGATTCCGGCTTTGGTCAGCGCCTCTTTGACCTCGTCGAGCTTGAACGGCTTCACGATCGCTTCCACCATTTTCATAGAGGCTCCTGGTTCAAGCGCTTCGCTGCGCGCGCGGCGCGGCTTCGTCTCGATCATGGGAGCAAGCTCGGTGCCACGTGCTTCCGCGTCTCGGAAAAATCACTTTGAGCTGAAAAAACGCTGGCGCATCGGGTCAGGCGCGAAAAAATCTGCCGCTATCGCCTGCCCAGAAAATGGGCGCAGCTCACTTTGTGAGCACCCGATACTGGCGACAGGAAGCGATCGGAGTTCTAGAACAACTTGCGGTGGGCAAGCGCGGGAAGCTCGGCGCGGACGCTCGCCAGGCGTTCGAGATCGATCTCGGCGCTGATCACACCCGGTCCATCGGCTAGCTCGGAGAGAACGTTCCCCCACGGATCGATGATCATCGAGTGCCCATGGGTTTCGAAGCTATGGGGATTCCTGCCGAACTGATCGGGGGCGATCACGTACAACTGGTTCTCGATCGCCCGCGCTCTGAGCAAGATTTCCCAGTGCGCCTTTCCGGTATACGCGGTAAAAGCGGAAGGTACCGACACCATCTGCGCGCCCTGTTGGGCAAGCGCGCGGTAGAGCTCGGGAAAGCGGAGATCGTAACAAATCGTGAGACCGATAGCGCACATTTCGGTTTGCGCAACCACGACGTCCCCTCCCGGAGCACGCGTATCGGATTCTTTCGCGCTGATCCCGTTTGCCAGCTCGACGTCAAAGAGGTGAATCTTCCGATACCGGCCGATGAGGCTTCCTTGAGGGTCGAACAACAGGCTCGTGTTGTACGCCTTGTTGCTCCCCGGAATCGCCTCCAGGATCGAGCCGCCGAGCAGATAAATGCGGAGCTCGCGTGCCAGCGTCGCGAGCGCTTCCGACGTCGGTCCGGGAATCATTTCGGCCGACTCTCGCTCGGTGGTTTTCGCGCCGCGCCAGTTAAACACTTCGGGCAAAGCCACGAATTGCGCGCCACCCGCTGCGGCCTTCCGGATCCAGCGCGATGCTTCGTCGATGTTCGCCCCTTTGTCGTTCGATGCGAGCATCTGAATTGCTGCGACCCGAAACTTCATACCCTCATCCGGATGGCTGGCCTATGGAGCGCGGCTCTCATCGATTGAGAAAGACCGGACACGGGCTGTTTCTCAAAACGTACTCGGTCGTGCTTCCGAGCACCATTTCGATGATCCGTCTGTGGCCGTAGGCGCCGATAAACAGCAGATCGTAACCGAAATGCACCAGGTACTCGATGATCTTTTGTTCCGGGTACCCCCTGACGATCTCGTATTGGACCTCGACCGCGTAAGAGCTGAGGTAGGATCGCGCCTGCTGCAACAGCGCCTCGCCGAGTTTTTCTTCTTTTGCGACCGTCAATACGGTGAGCGGCAATCGCAGGCTGCTGCAAAACTCGGCCGCGGACTCCATCGCCGAACTCGCGCGCTGGCTCCCCTCGTAGGCCAGCAGAGGCCTCTCGATCGGCTTGAACCTTTTGGTCGAAACGAAAACCGGGCGCGGGCATTTTCGCGTCACCGTTTCCGCGGTCTTGCCGAGCAGCCCGGTAGAGAACTCCTCGTTGATACCGCGGTGGCCGATCACGACCAGATCCGCGAGCTTGGATCGCTCGCATATTTCGTTCGCGATCAGGCCCATGTCGAGCCGGGTCTGGTGGCGGATGCCGCGTTTCTGGCAACGCGCGGAAAAGTCTTCCAAGATAACCCTGCCCCGCTCCTCGAGCACCTCGCGCATTTTGGTCGAGAAATCCAAATAGGGCTCGAACCCGAGCGAACCCGAGATGTCGTGAAAAAAGCTACCCTCGATCGAAATGGTATCGATGATATGCTGGCCGATCAGCGTGCCGTCAAACTTCTCGCATAGCCAAATGCCATACTCGAGCGCCGCCCTGGAATGCTCCGAGCCATCGAGAGGAACGAGAATGTTCTTGATCATCTTTCCTCCGGATCGTGCGAGCGTCCGACTTGACGCGGCGTTTTCTCGACGCCCTCACACGGCCCTAAAGACCGGGAGTCGTGCGGCCCTACATTAGCAACCGGGCGGGGTTTTGCAATCACTTTGCCGCTCGGTCGCGGCGGTTTACAAATACCTTTCGTTGAGAGATACTCGATTCCCGACGATGGCGCGATCGAACAACAGATACGAAGCCCGCCTCAAAGAACTGATTCAAGCGGCGCGGGAAATGAACATCGAAGTGCGAACTGAGAAGCTGCTGCGCGAAGTCGGCTACCGCATTCGGAGCGGCCGCTGCCGTGTGCGGGGACGCGAAGTGATCCTGATCGACCGCGACGCCCCTATTGCCGAACAGGTCGAGTTCCTCGCCGCCGAACTAACCCCTT
>DATMBL010000120.1:0-7723 GCA_035559295.1 Candidatus Eiseniibacteriota bacterium | reverse complement strand
CACCAGGTCGTAGGGCGCTTCTAACTTATGGACGCCAGCAGCTTGCAAGGTCAGACCCTCGCCGCCGTCGAGCCATTTTTGCTGATCGACTTTGACGCCGAGACCAGAGAGGAGCTTGAACGTCGTCCGGATATCGGCGAGTCGCGGCACCTGATCATAGACGCAGGGCTCCGCGGTGAGCAGCGAGGCGATTAGCACCGGGAGCGCCGCATTTTTTGCGCCGCCCACGGTCACTTCGCCGGCGAGCCGACTGCCGCCTTCGATAACGATTTTATCCACAGAACCGCACCCTCAACCTGTTCTGGCGACGACCACTCGATCCCGGCCGGCGTAGTCGCAAACGACTTTGACTTCTCGGTAGCGTTTTGATGCCTGGAAAAGCGAAACCACGGGCGCTCCCATGTCCGCGCCGATCTCCAGAGCCAGCACGCCACCGGGAGCCAGGCGCGCATGAGCGCACGACACCATGCGCCGGTAGAAATCGAGCCCGTCGATGCCGCCGTCGAGGGCGAGGCGCGGCTCCCACCGGCTGACTTCGGGCTCCAAGCGGTCGATCTCGGCGCTGGGCACGTAGGGCGGATTGGAAACGATCAGATCGAAACGCCGATCGACCCCGTCCAGCGCCTCCCAGAGATCGCCCTGGAGAAAGTGAATTCTCCCATCAACCCCGTGCCGCCACGCATTGCCGCGCGCGAGGGCCAAAGCCTCGACCGAGACATCCGTCGCCCAGATCGTTGCGTCCGGCAATTCCGTGGCCAGGCTCACGGCGATGGCGCCGCTCCCGGTGCCGATATCGAGAATGCTGGGCGGACCCTCCGGGCGGGAAGCGATCTCCAGCGCGATCTCGACGAGGCGCTCGGTTTCCGGACGAGGAATCAAAACCGCTTGCGTGACTCGAAAGTCGAGCGACCAAAATTCCTGCCGGCCCAAAATATAGGCGATCGGCTCCCGCCTCGTGCGCCGCTCGATGAGATCCGAGTACAAGCGCGCCTGAGCTTCGCTCAAAACCAAACTTGGAGACGCCATCCGTTGCTCCCGCGTCAATCCCAACGCAGGGCCGAGCAAGACGTCGGCGTCGAGAAGCGCGCTCGGGATACCGGCCTGAGCCAGGCGCGACCCGCCGGCACGCTGTATCTGCCGCAGGGTGAGAGCGGCGGGTTTACACGCGGTCAACTTCCGGGCTTCCATGGGCTTCCGGCTTGGCCGTCGATTTGAGCGCTTCCGCCTGATAGTGGGTGATCAACGCGTCGATGATCTCGTCGAGCTCCCCCTCCATCACGCGATCGAGCTTGTAGAGCGTGAAGTTGATCCGGTGATCGGTGAGACGCCCTTGAGGAAAATTATAAGTTCGGATGCGCTCGCTCCGATCGCCGGTGCCGACCATCGACTTGCGCGTGGCGGCGATCTCCGAGCGCTGCTCTTCCTGCTTTTTTTCGAGCAGCCGGGCGCGCAGAATCTTCATCCCCTTGGCGCGGTTTTTGTGCTGGGATTTCTCGTCCTGGCAAGAGATCACGATACCCGTGGGAATGTGCGTGATGCGCACCGCCGAGTCCGTGGTGTTGACGCTCTGGCCACCGGGGCCCGAGGAGCGGAAGACGTCGATCCTCAGATCCTTGGGATCGATGGCAACTTCAACTTCATCGGCTTCGGGCAACACCGCAACGGTCACCGCCGAAGTGTGGATGCGCCCCGAACCTTCGGTCACGGGCACGCGCTGCACCCGGTGCACACCGCCCTCGTACTTGAGCCGGGAGTAGGCGCCCTGCCCCTCGATGCTCATGATGATTTCCTTGTAGCCGCCGAGCCCGGTCGGGTTGGAGCTCATCATCTCGACCCGCCAGCCGCGCGACTCGGCGTAGCGCGTGTACATGCGGTAGAGATCGGCAGCGAACAACGCCGCCTCTTCGCCGCCCGTGCCGGCGCGAATTTCCAGGATCACGTTTTTGGCGTCGTTGGGATCCTTGGGCAGGATCAAAATCTTTAACCGGTTCTCCAGCGACTCCTTGCGCTCGCGCAACAGGCCAATTTCTTCCTTCGCCAGTTCGCGAATCGCTTCATCGCTCTCCTCCAGAAGCTCGCGGTTTTCCTGGATTTCGCGCTCCACTTTGCACCACTCCCGATAGCAAGCGACGATCTCCTCCAGCTCGGCGCGCTCTTTAGCGAGCTTGGAGTATTCTCGTTGCTGGCCGAGAAGCTGGGGATCGGACATCATCTTTTCCAGCTCCACGTAGCGCTTTTCGACTTCGGCTAGCTTATCCAGCATGGCGTGTCACGATGAGCGATGCAAAAGGCGCGATACGGTTCCCGTTCGTATTTTCTCCCGCCGCAGGGAGAGCGCGGGCGGGTGATTCCCTGTGATCCTCGCGATGATTCTTCCGGCTTTTTCATCCTGCGTCGGAGCAAACGGAATAAAAAAAGGGCAAAGGGATTTGTTACCGCCCTTTGCCCTTTCCAAAACTACCGACGCCTAGTAGCTCAAGTTCTCTCCCTCTCCGCTCCTCCGCTCGTCTCAGTTTTTCAGCCCGTACTTCTTGCGAAATTTCTCGACCCGACCGGCGGAGTCAATCAGCTTTTGCTTGCCTGTAAAGAAAGGGTGGCAGTGGGAACATATTTCCACGTGGATATTGCCGACCGTGGAGCGCGACTCGACCACGTGGCCGCACGCGCACACGATCTTGGACGGTTTATATTCGGGATGAATGCCTGGTTTCATAACTCCTCACGCGAAAGTTTTTATAACACAACGGCGACGGCGCTTCAATCGACGGGCGGCCCAGGTCGTGGCCCGCAATCCAGCGGCTGCCCGGAAAAAAGCCGATTGCCAAAGAGGGCGTTAGACCTTAAAATGGTGTTGTTTTTGCGGCGTTGAAACATCGATCGCCAGACTGGAAGTTCGGTAAGATTCCGCGAAACCGGAGGTTGTGAACCATGAGCAAGCCGGAGTTAGCTCCCCGACCGACGCAGCCGAGTCAAATGTCCGCACCGCCGTTGCCGTTGAAAGCCGAAAACACCGGCTTGGACTTCGGCTTCCTCGCCGACCTCGCGCTAAAAACCGTCTACTCGGACGCCAACTGCACCACCGAGCGAGCGGCCGAGAGGCTCAAACTCTCGATGCCGGTGACCGAGGAGCTCTTACAGCACCTCTACCGGGAGAAACTCGTCGAGATCCGGGGCCTGATCAGCTACGGCAATAACCGCTACGGTCTGCTCGATCGGGGCTGGCAGCGCGCCCAGCAACTGCTCGATATAAACGGCTACATCGGTCCCGCCCCCGTGTCTTTACAGGCGTACACCGAAAGTGTCATGCGGCAGAGCGCGGCGCGCGAGCCGATCCTGCCGGAACACGTCCGCGAGGCTCTGTCGGGTCTCATCCTTCCCGACGCCACCATGCAGACCCTGGGACTGGTCGCCAACTCGCGCCGGAGTCTTTTCATGAGCGGCCCTTCCGGCAACGGCAAGACCACCATTGCCACAGCCCTTCACGCTGCCCAGCGCGGCGAGATCTGGGTTCCCTATGCCATCGAAGTGGACGGCCAGGTGATCAAAATTTTCGACGTGCACACCCACCAGCCGGTCTCCACAGGCGACCTCGGCCGCTACGACGAGCGTTGGGTTAGAATCAAACGGCCCATCGTCATCGTCGGCGGCGAGATGACCATCGAGACCATGGACCTGATTTACAGCTCCACGGTGAGGTTTTACGAAGCGCCGTTTCAAATGAAATCCAACGGCGGCACTCTGGTGATCGACGACTTCGGCCGCCAGCGCGTCGATCCCCACGATCTGCTCAACCGCTGGATCGTTCCGCTGGAAGGGCGCATCGATTACTTGACCCTCCACACCGGCAAAAAGATCGAAGTGCCGTTCGAGCAATTGCTCATTTTCGCAACCAACCTCGATCCCAGCGATCTGGTGGACGACGCCTTTCTGCGCCGCATGGGCTATCGGCTCTATGTCGGCGCTCCGGACAGAAAAATGTACGCGGAGATCTTTCAAAGGTACGTCGAGAACAGCGGTTTCGCTTACGACCCCAGGCACCTGGAGTATGTCTTTCGCCTTTACGAAGCCGACAAGCGCCCGCTTCGCGGCTGCGAGCCGCGCGATTTGATCCTGCGCTGCGTCGATCTCTGCAAGTACGAGAATCGGCCTATGGAACTGACCGACGAGCTGCTCCACCTGGCCTGGAGAAACTATTTCGGCGCGGCGCCGACAGTGCATTGAACCGGCCTTGCGTGCCAAAACAACCCCTTCGGCTGTCTCACGGACTGGTATGGGTTCAAGCCGTTTTCCCGGGCTCATCATCGCGCTTCTAGGGCTCTGGGGTTGCGTTTCTACAGTCGAGCTGGTTTCAAGAACCGAAGTCGAAGAGAAGATTTCTCGAGTCCGGATCGGGCAAAGCGACCGAGAGGAAATCCAGCGTCTATTCGGCGCTCCGCTGCCGGGCAGCGACGCTGACCGCTGGAACTATCATTTTGCGGACAAACAGTTCGAGATCTCGGAACGCCGCCAAGGACCCGCCGTCGGGGCCGTCCCTTTCACCGCCGGGGTCGTGCCGACAAACACCCGCGCCGTCGTCAGCTTCAACTTCAATTCCGCGGGCGTTGTCAAACGCCTCGAAGCGGCGCGTTTCTTTGAAGAGCCGTTCATCAACGACTATTGGTTTTGGATCAATGAACCCGCCCGGGAGCCGTTGGAGTCGCTGGCCAAAATCGGCGAATCCGTCGGCTTCAAAGCAAGCCGTCTCGACAAAGCCGCGGGTGTTCTCAACCTGGATGATCCCAATAGCGAAGCCAAAATCTTTGTCCAAATCGACGGACCCATCCTCCGTGTCACGAGCACAAATCCCCACCAGCGTCTAGCCACGGAGTATCGCGTCTACACCAAACGCGAGAACGCCTTCACCAAGCTCATCGCCAGTTCCGATCTGGTTCAGTAAGCCAGCGCGGCACGACAGCTGTCGGAATTCCGCGCTCATCGAAGACGCCCGCGGCCTTAATTAATGAGGATCGCGCCAGAGTCCTAACCCGCAGGCCGGCCCTTGGAAAATAGTGCGGTTTCCTCGGCAGGACCAAGGAGCGGACAGGGCGAGCCGAAGGCATACGCAGAAAACACAAGACACACAAAAGGCCCGGGCGCTTGAACAAGCCCGAGCCTTTGCCATTTGATTTGCCGGCGTTCTACTCTTTCCATACGGCGACCGTACAGAACCATTGATGCTGGAGGGCTTAACGGCCGAGTTCGGGATGGGATCCGGTGTGTTAGCTGCGGATCAGGCCGGTGACGGGTCTGGCTCCCGAGCCGTCTTTAAAAACCGCGCGCATCACGAGGTCCGGGGCGATGGAAAAAGTCTCGCCAGCCACGCCCGCGATCACCGCATCGAGTGCCATCGTCGGCTTCAAATCGCGATTTTCATAAAGGGCAGATTGGGAGAGACCCGGCCAATCGGCGATGACGCGGCCGCCTTTGACCGCGCCGCCGATCAACATGACGAGCGATGCGGTGCCATGATCAGTGCCGCCGCTGCCGTTCTCGGCGGCGGTGCGGCCGAACTCCGTGGCCACCAGAACGGTGGTTTTGGCCCAGAATTGTCCCAGTCCGTCGCGCAGCGCCGCCAGCATGGCGTCGAATCCCTTGAGCAGGAGCGCGAGCCGTGCCGTCTGGTGAGTGTGCGTATCCCAGCCACCGGTTTCGATCATCGCTATACGCGGGCCGTTGGCGCGGGCGAGGAACGACGCCGCCAGCTTGCCCAAAGCCGCGAGATCTTGTCCCCGCTCGTTTTTTGTTGCCATGCTGCGCGTCTCCATCGCCGCAGACCAGAGCGGGTGCAGCAGCGGATCGCGCTGATAGAGCAAACCGACTCGGGCGAGTAGATCGGCGTTGGGCTCGGGCTGAGCCGAAGGCGCATACGAAGTCGTTTCGGCCAGGCCGCGCAACGCCATCGGCACGGTCGGCGCCAGCGCGATCGGCGCGGCCTTCTGCTTCGGCAAGAGAGCGGTCAGACGGTTCATCCAGCCGTCTTTTAGCTCATAGGGCGCACGACCGCCGGTTTCGAGTACATTCTGGCCGTCGAAATGGGAGCGATCGCGATACGCGGTAGCGACAGCGTGCACGAACAGCGCCTCCCCGGCTTTGTACATTTTTGCCGTTTCGACGAGCGCGGGATGAAGTGCGAAGCTGCCGTCAAGCTTTGTCGCTTGGCTGATCTCGGAGGCGATCGGTCCGCGCAGCTTGGCGTATTCGGGTTCGGCATAGGGCGCCACGACGTGCAAACCGTCTGCGGCGCCGCGCTGGATAACGAAAACGAAGCGTCGGTCGGTTTCCGCTGCAGCGAATGTGACCTTCGGAAGGAACAGCGCGCCCCCGGAGGAAGCGGCAAGCGCAAGGAATCGGCGCCGCGTGATCATCTTTACCTCCTCTGAAACTCCGGCGAGACCAGCAGCAACGCCAACCCGATTGCGCGGCTGTCCGCCCCGTCGATCGCGGCGTGGGTGTTCGGCGACGGTGGGCCTGCAAACAGCTTGGTCGCGAGCTCGCGCGGGTCGTGCCGATCCGCCGCGACCGTCGCCAGTCGAGTGGCGACCTCGACGCGCCGCACGAGCGCATCCGGAGCGGCCCAGCTTGCGGCCATGTCGGCCCACCCTGCGGGTGAGCCTGGTTCCCACACCGGTTGGCCGAGCTGGCTGAGCATCTGAACCGTCGGGATGCGATCGGCTGACTTCAACCCGATGCCGCGCAGAGCGGAGATGGCCCATTCCCAAGGCGTTTTGAACTTCAGGAAGCGCGGCGCCCACGGTTCCGGCGAATCGATCAGCACGCGATAGAGCGTTGGCAAGTCGCCTTGACTATCTCGGAAAGCGGCACTGAGCCGTTCTACCAGCGCGGCGAGCGGATCGTCGCCGGCGAAGTGGCGCGCGAGCTTGGTGGCGATATGATTTGCGGTCGCAGGCGCTTTGACCAGATCGCGCAGCACCGCACGCGCCTGTTCCTCGCCCATTTGCCCGTAGCGCCGCCCCATGATTATCCGTTCACCGGGTTCGTGCATCGCGGGGCGAAACACGAATGCACCGGGAGGGCCGTCCTGCGCGAGAGCCGGCGCCGCGACCCCACCGATCGACCAGCCGGTCAATGCCCGGGCAAATTCCGTTACGTCGCTCTGGGTATAGCCGCTGCGCACCCCGAGGGTATGCAGCTCCATGATCTCACGGGCGAGGTTCTCGTTCATACCGGGTACACGGGGAGCGTTGCGCGAGCGCGCCCTCTGCGCCATCGCGCTCTGCGGGCCAATCGAACTCGCCTGGTCGAGATAAATCAACATCCCCGGATGCCGCTCCACCGCCAACAGCAGGTCATAAAAGTTTCCCATGATGTGCGGCCGGATCGCCTCGTTTTCAAAACTGCCGGCGAACGGGACCGTGGTCACCTTGTCTGCGGAGATTGCGAAATGGTTTGCCCAGAAATGAACCAAGCGCTCGGCAAACGGCGTGTCGGTTGTGAGCGCGTGGGCGATGCGCGCATTGACCGCGGTGCGGTACACGCGGCGGTGCTCGCTCCGGCTAGCTGCGTAAATTGCTTGTTTGGCCTCTTATACTGCTCCCCTGACGGAGTGGACACTTTCGAGAGTGAGTGGTAACGAGTCAGCGCAGTCAACAAAGGGGGTGTCCAGATGAAAGGGCGCAAGTGGACAGCGGAAGAGAAGCTGGCCATTGTCTTGGAGGGGATGAAA
>DATMBL010000119.1:0-7715 GCA_035559295.1 Candidatus Eiseniibacteriota bacterium | reverse complement strand
CCTGGGCGGTGAGGTTTCCGGCCATTTGGTTGACGCTCTCGGTGAGGTCCTTCCAGACGCCGCTTACGCCCTTGACTTGTGCCTGGCCGCCGAGCTTGCCTTCGGTGCCGACCTCGCGCGCCACGCGGGTCACTTCGGAGGTGAAAACCGACAGCTGCTCGATCATCTTATTGACCAGCTTGGCGCTGCGCAGAAACTCGCCTTCGAGTGGACGGCCGTCGCGCTCGAGCGCAATCGCCTGGCTGAGATCGCCTTTGGCGACGGCGCCGACCGCATGCGTGACTTCGGTAGTCGGCGAGACCAAGTCATCGATCAGCGTGTTGAGCGAGGTGATCTCCTCGGCCCAGCCGCCAAGCGCTCCGGGCACGGACAAACGCTGCTTGAGCCGGCCCTCCTTGCCGACGACCCGACTGATGCGAGTGATCTCCGAGGCCCGGCGCTCGCTCACCGCCAGCACGTCGTTGAAGTAGTCGGCGATCTTACCGAACACACCGCTCCATGTAGACGGCAGACGAGCCGAGAAGTCGCCGTTGCGGTACGCCTGGACTACTGCGAGGATCTGATCCAGCTCGCGCTGTTCGTGATCCGCTTCGCGCCCGTTGCGCCTGGGGGCGGCTTTGGCACGTCCGTTGGTGCGGGGAGGGGAAGTGATTTCGCGCATATGGGCTCCTTTCGCGCGCTCGCTGGATCAAAACTCGTCATATTGGCTTGAATGACCGGCAATGACAACCCTACGTCCCAACGTCTGTTGGATCGGCGGAAGACGCTTTCGACCGGCCGGGTGCTGCGACCTGGCCGTTTGGTTCACCCATTCGGCGCCAACAATGGCTTCGATGTTAGGCAAAGCCGTGGCGTCTGGCAATAGGCCTCACAAAAACATCCTTTTTAGTCTCGTTCCGGAGGAGTCGCTATCGTCAAAGCAACGATTTTATCGTAGGTAATTTTACTACCGAAGCATCATCGCGCTTGGCCGTCGCCTGTGATCGGACGCTGGTTCGGCGGGTTTCTTTTCAGGGTGCAGAGTGACGGTTTGCGGCACAACCGCGAGCGCGCTGCCGTCCGGTTGTTCATCGGCGAGGCCGCCACCTAGCTAAATAGGGGTGAAAGCCCGGGGTCAATCTCTGGCACGGTTATTGATTTCTCCCCGACGCACCGGAGGTGTGATGGCGAACCGTGAAGACACTACGGTGAAGAAGAAAATTCTCGTTGTCGAAGATCACGCCGACACGCTGGAAGTCCTGGGCTATCAACTGCACTTTCTGGGATACGAATTTACCGTGGCACGCAATGGGGTCGAAGCGGTGGAGCGGACCGAAACGGAAATTCCCGATCTGGTGATCATGGATATCATGCTGCCGAAATTGAATGGATTCGATGCCACCCTCAAGATCCGAGCCAATCCGAAAACCTGCCTGATCCCTATTCTCGCTACCACTGCGAAGGCCGGCCCAGAATATCGCGACCGCTGCCTCAAAGCTGGTTGCGACGGCTATCTAGCCAAGCCGTTTACCCACGTCGAGCTTGGCCGCGCGATCGTGGATATCTTCAGGAGACGAGCGGCGCCGAGCGTAAGCGGAGGTGTATCTTAACGAGTGGCGGCGTCGCTGCCGATCAGACCCGTTGCCGCGAGCTTGCTGGCCGATAGTTGACGCTCGTTCGAAGTAATTCTGAAAGGTCGCGTCAGTGCCGAAGCGCTCCGGATACTAAAGCCGTCGATTTTTCCGCGGCGTTGCATCCGCGATCGCGGAGCAATTTTCTAATCGCTTCCGCTAGTTGTTTGGGTGAGATCGGCTTTGGCAGGTATTCGTCGCATCCAGCGGCGAGGCACTTTTTGCGACCTTCCGAGGTCGCCATCGCAGTGGCGGCAATGATGGGAATGGATTTCGTCTTGGGATGCTGCCTGATATGCGCCGTTGCCTCGAGGCCGTCCATCCTCGGCATCATCAAGTCCATGAGGATGAGATCCGGCTCGAACGTAACGGCATTTTTCACCGCCTCCACGCCATCATGCGCGAGGATGACCTCGTACCCGAAATGTTTGAGAACGATTGAGACGATCTCGGCGGCATCGGTATTATCCTCGGCAAGGAGAATGCGCGTTTTCATCGTAGCTGCCGTCGGCCCGCCCAGGCCCGAAGTCATTGCCTTGGCCCCCGGAGCCTATCAAAAAACGCGCCACCTGTGATTTCTCGGCCATCGAGCGACGAAACCTGACAGCTTGGCCGCTATAACCGCGGGGCATGCCAAATTGTCTCATCGGTGTCAGCAACCGTGACATAGCGGACGCCTGCTGTCAGGTGGCCGAGAACGTTTGGAGTCAGCGAGAAAATGCCCGGCTTCCCGGACGTTTTACCGGATCTTCTCGGAATTCTCCCGGTGATGTCGTTCCGATTTCAATCGCAATTGGGCTATACTGATCCGCGATGGCTCGAAACATTCTCATCGTCGAGGACGAGGCACCGGTTCGGGAACAGCTTGCAGAGACGCTACGAGACCATGGCTACGGCGTGACCGCAACCGCGGATGGACAAAGCGCGCTCCAGCAGCTCGAGACCGGCGCATTCGACCTGCTGATTACCGATTGGATGATTCCGAAGCGCCATGGGCTTCACGTCGTCCAGGCGGTTCATGAAAAGTGGCCGGATCTGCCCATCATTGTCGTTTCAGGCTATCTCCCCGATCATGATGCGAAAGTCTTGTTGAAAGGATACGCGGAGTTCGTGCAAAAACCGGTAGATCCTGAAACCTTACTCTCCGCCGTCCGCCGTTTGCTGGGCCGTCCCTGAGTCGCTCTCGCAGGGGCAAAACGTGCCGCTTCGACCAGAGCGCGTCGTTTCCATGTTGCTTGGCCAGCTTGTGTCTCGGCCAGCGGCGACTTGAGTGACAAAACTTGGCAGCATCGTCGTTCCGGTGCACCGCGGGAAACGGCGGCATGCGAGTTTTACGCGCACGATCAACAAAGAAAGACCCGGAAGCTCAGCCGTTTGTCAGCCGTTGTCACTGATGGTTGCCATGCCGTTCCTCCCAAGCGTTCCTTACTTGTCTCGGGAACGCTCTCAAGCCGTTCTCCCGACTGGCATGCCCATTGCCTTAGAGACCACGGGTGGTGCCATGAATCTGGCGATGAGCGGTCGCGTCCTGCGCCTAAAGCAGCTCGCAACGCGAGTGCTTGAACTCCTCTACGATGACGACGGTCCCAAGCGCCTTGCCCCCGTAGCGCTTTTTCTTCTGATCCTCTCGCCGGTGCTTGCGCTATCCGCGCTCACATACAAGAGAACAGACCGCCACCTCACTGCTTTTGCACTATCCCAGCGACAGTCTCTGGCTCACGTGGCGGCCGTCACGGTTAAGGAACGATTCGGTCGCCTGGTGGATATCGCCGAGTCGCTTGCCTCCCGAGTTCGGTTTCGCAAGCTGGTCGCCGAGGGTGAATGGGCTGACGCCATCGAGATTCTAGCGAGCGTGCCAAAAGATTTTCCGTTCGTCGAGCGACTATTTTTGGCGGATCTCGCCGGGACTCTATGGGCAGACACGCCGGCGCTGCCGGATATCCGCGGCAAAAATTTCTCCGACCGAGACTGGTACCGCGGGGTGAGTCGTAACCGCGGACCGTACGTCTCGGAGGTCTACAGGCGAGCGGCCCGTCCTCAATACAACGTATTTGCCGTCGCAACTCCGGTTAAAGACGGGAGCGGCGCACCGGTGGCGATCCTGGTGTTGCAGGTCAAGCTGGATTTTCTGCTCCAGTGGATAAACGCGACCAATAGCAAAACCCCCGGCTGGATCGTCCTCGTGGACCAACGGGGTACGATCGCAGCGCATCCAAGGCTGTCTCCGCAAGGCGAGTTGATCGACTACAGAGCGTCCGTGCCCGTTCAGAAGCTGCTCACCGGGGAATCCGGCGTCGGCGTATTCGTCAGTCCCATGACGAATGGGGAGCAGGTCGTGGCGTTTGAGCCGGTTTCCGAATATGGCTGGGGCGTTCTCGTCGAACAGCCATATGGCGAGGCGTTTCCGGCGCGAGACAAAGCATTGAACAGCCTGATCATCGCTTATGCGGTCATCGGCCTATTCACGTGCGTGCTCGCCTATCTCATTCTGCACTTTATGGCCGAACAAAAGCGGGTTCAGAACGAGATCAGAAAACTCAATGGACAGCTGACCCAAAAGTCGGCCGAAACCGAAGCCGCCAACAAAGAGCTTGAGGCGTTTTCCTATTCTGTTTCGCACGATCTGAGAGCGCCGCTCAGGGCGATCGATGGGTTTTCCCGGATTCTACTGGATGAACACGCCGCGAGCCTATCCAAGGAAGGCCAACGACTCCTCAAAGTCGCCCGCGAGAACGCCGTCAACATGGGACAACTCATCGATGAACTCCTGACTTTTTCACGGCTGAGCCGCCAGCCGCTCGGCAAGACGAGGGTGGAAACCGCCGAGCTCGCACGCCAGGTCTTTCAAGATTTGCGCGCGCAGGAGAATGGCCGGCAGATCGAAGTCTCTCTTGCCGAGTTACCGCCGTGCCAGGGGGATCCAAGACTTTTGCGCCAGGTGTTCGTCAATCTCGTGGCCAACGCCTTCAAGTACACCCGCAAGCGGCCGGTTGCACGCATTGAAGTCGGTTTTGAAAAAAAGGAGGGCGAGATCGTGTACTTCATTAAGGACAACGGCGTCGGTTTCGATATGCGGTATGCCGACAAACTGTTTCGAGTCTTTCAGCGGCTCCATCGGGCCGAGGACTACGAGGGCACCGGTGTCGGTTTGGCGATCGTGCAACGGGTGATCCAGCGGCACGGCGGCCGGGTTTGGGCCGAAGCCGATGTCGACCGCGGAGCGACTTTCTACTTCACCGTCGGAGGGAAGCATGGCTGTAGCTGATCCGGTGGAGATCCTGCTCGTCGAAGATAACCCGAATGACGTGGAGCTCACGCTGCATGCGCTGAAAAAGAATAATCTTACGAACCGCATTGAAATCGCCCGGGACGGCGCCGAGGCGCTAGAGTTCGTTTTCGGCAACGGCGGCTGTTCGGAAGGTCGAGGCGAGCACCGACCGAAGGTGATCCTGCTCGATCTCAAGCTCCCCAAGGTGGACGGCCTCGAGGTGCTGACGCAATTGAAATCCAACCCGAAAACGCGATCGATCCCGGTGGTCGTTCTCACCTCTTCCCGCGAGGAATGCGACATCGTGAAAAGCTACGAGCTCGGAGTCAACAGCTATATCGTGAAGCCGGTTGATTTCGAGCAGTTCGTAACGGCGGTGCGCCAGTTGGGGCTCTACTGGCTCCTGATGAACCAAGCGGCGACGCCGTGATGCTCCAGGGGAAAGACGATGCCCGGACCGCTGCGCGTTTTAATCGCCGAAGACCGACCGGCCGATGCCGAACTGATGATCCATGAGCTCAGCCGTGCCGGGTTCGAGCCAATGTGGGCTCGCGCCGAGACCGAACAGCAATATCTGAGCGAACTGGAGCGCCATCCCGAGGTGATCCTTGCTGACCATACGCTTCCTGCGTTCAATGCGTCCCGTGCACTTGAGTTGTTGAGGGAGTCGGGACTCGACATCCCCATGATTGTCGTTAGCGGAAGTATCAGCGAAGAGGTGGCCGTGGAGCTCGTGAAGCAGGGAGCATCCGACTATATATTAAAGGATCGGATGGCGCGCCTCGGCCCTTCGGTCAAGCGCGCCTTGGATGAGAAAAACCTCCGGGCTGAAAAGCGTCGGGCTGAAGAATCGGTCATGAGAAATCTCGAACGCCTGAAGGCGCTGCACGAGATCAACCTCGCGATCACCTCAACCCTCGAGATAGAAAAACTGCTCAGCGCACTGCTCGAAAAGATCGAGATTCTTCTACCGTTCGCATTTGCCACCACCGTGCGCCTTCTCAACCGGGACAGCGGAACGCTGGAATCCCTCGCGTGCCGCAATCTCGATGAACGCGAGTGGAAGGCGCAACAGACGAAAATTTTGCGCGGGCGGGCCAGGAGGGTTGTCGAATCCAAATCTCCGGTCATCGTTCGAGACATCCGAACCGACCCGCGGACGCACAACCCCAGCATTTACCTGGCGCATGGTTTGGTATCCTACATCGGCCTCCCGCTAATGGCCTCGGGAGAAATATTGGGAGTTTTGGGCGTTTATACCAGGAATGCGCACGACTTCAGCGAAGACGAGATCGAATTTCTCAGGGCTGTTGCCGATCAGGCGGCGATTGCCATTCACAACGCCCAGCTGTACGACCGCATCCAAAAATCCAACCGAGTGAAAGACGAGTTCTTGAGCGTTATCTCGCACGAGCTTAGAACACCCGTTACGGTCATCACCGGCTATGCGGCCCTGATGCAGGAGGGCACGTTCGGCGAGGTGGCGCCGGAAATGAAGCCGGCGCTCGACGCGGTCGTTTGCCGAGCGAGCGATCTTCTCGGCTTGGTCGATAGCATCCTTGAAGCAACGATGCTCGAGACGGGATCGGCCTCGGTCAATCCGGAGGCGGTGGACCTGTTGGAATTCGTGCAAAGCCTGCAAGCTACGCTGCGGTCGCCGGCGAGCGGCGAAATCCGCGTTCGGTGGCATTTCGCTCCGAACCTGCCGGTCATAACAACCGATCGCACGAAGCTCCGCTACATCCTCCAAGGCCTGATCAACAACGCGGTCAAATTCACCGAAAAGGGCGCAATCACGATTTCCGCCGAGTACCTGGAGGGAAGCGGGGAGGTGAGATTCTCTGTGCTCGATACCGGGATCGGCATACCGGCAGCATTCATCGAGAGGATTTTTGACAAATTCGCCCAAGTGGATAGTTCCAGTAGCCGGCCGCGGGAAGGTGCGGGCCTGGGGCTCTATCTCGTAAAGAAGTTGACCGAGCTGCTCGGCGGAACCATTGAGGTCAGAAGCGAACTCGGGAACGGAAGCTGCTTCACCGTGACGGTGCCGGCACAATGCCCGCCGCCGACCGCGTACGGGTGCAATCGCCCAGAGAAGCGTTCGCCTGTTGCGCGAGCGGGCTGACATCACGGAAGGGCTCAGTGAAGAAACGAATTCTCATCGTTGAAGACCAGGCCGATAACGCCGAGGTGCTGCAGCACCAGCTCCGGTTCCTCGGTTACGATCCGATCCTTGCCCGCGATGGATGCGAAGCCGTCGAACTGGCGGTCTCTGAAAGCCCGGATCTCATTATTATGGATATCATGTTGCCCAAAATGAACGGTTTCGAAGCGATCGAGAGAATCCGGAATAACCCCGAGACCCGACGGATTCCTATTTTGGCGGCGACGGCCAAGGCCATACCGGGAGACCGTGAAAGATGCCTCCGGGCTGGTTGTGATGCTTATCTCGCGAAACCCTTCACGCACGTCGAGCTGCGCTACTTTATCGACCGGGTTTTCAACCGTGCCTAGGCTTTCTCCTTTGGCAGAGCGAACGGATCGATGTGCGGCAACATGGGGCGCCGGTCCCGGCCCCGATCCGGGCTTTCTTTTCGTCAGCAACGCTGGCCGGCAACCCTGCTCCAACCCTAAAGCCGCCGGTCGAGGCTCCGGTACTGAATCGCTTCGGCAACATGCGGAGCATCGATTGTGTCGTTGCCGTCGAGGTCGGCAATCGTCCGGCTGACCTTGAGCACCCTGCTGTAGGCGCGCGCGCTCAGCCCGAGCTTGTTGATGGCGGTCTCTAACAATTTTTCAGCCGCGTCGGTGACCGTGCAGTAGCGCTTGATGTCCCT
>DATMBL010000118.1:0-4903 GCA_035559295.1 Candidatus Eiseniibacteriota bacterium | reverse complement strand
CCCTTCTGGTCCGCGACAGGCGTCTTCTTCACATTGGCGGCAAAAAAGACCTCCGCCGCCGGTGACTCAGGATCGCCCCGCCAGCTGGCGTCCGAGATGTGTACCAAGCGCATGGGGTCGCGTTCCAGCTCAAGCCTCGGCTGGCTGTATCGAAAGAGATCGCGTTTGCCTTGAAACGGGTGAAGCCCATTTGTTTCGGGGGTCGTGCGACCATTGTTCAACTGATCGAGTAACGCCGTGCGGATGGCGCCCTTCAGCGAAGAACCCATCAGCGTCGGCTGCCGCGAGATTGGATTATAGGCGGTGCGTGCGACCTCCAGCGCGTTCAAAATCTCTCTGCCTCTTGCTTCGCGCTGGGCAACTTGCCCAATTCTATCTCTGTACAAAGCGGCGACCCCGTTCGAAACAAGAACCCGATTCACGGCCACGGACAGCAATCGCGACCGGCGGTCGTAAAAAAATCGCTGAATCGCCTGAACCATGCGCGAACTCGGTTGGCCTGCTGTGATTCGACTCAGTTCGGCGCGTTCCTGTTGCGACAAAATGCCCATCGCGGTGCCCGTGTCGAATTCGTAAAGCCCACCATCTTCGATTACGTAGTTGGTTGGCTCGTAACTGTCACCGGTGCCGATATGAACGGGAGACAGCGGAGTGAAAAAAATCCGATAGTAATTGAATTGATTCATGCGTTTATTCCAATGACGGTAGACAAATCCCGATCACCGGCGTATAGCCCTGGTGCACGGTTTGGGGAAGTGACTTTGATAACGAACCATCACCACCAAGGCCTTGGCCGATAAATGAGCGAGCTTCAAATACTAGCGGGGACAGGACGGCGCCGCCGGCCGCCATAAGAATTGGAGTCTTGAAGGGACTGCGCCGAAGCACTTCAATATCGCCATGCCGTCCAAAGCGGGTGAAGACTTGGTAGAAAGATCGCCTCGGGTCCAATGGCGTGCCCTGAGGCGCGCATGGACCCAGAGTGAGCCATGCGTTGGCTCCGGCTTGTGAAGGTAAGTTTCTTTCTTCGATTGCATCGACGTCGAAGCGACCAAGACCGATGCTCGCGTCGCGGCCGAAACCGACGTGTCCGATGTCAGATAACGCCGTCTTTAGTTCCGCGATGCTGAATCTCGTTGAGTCTGAAATCAGGTAGATATCAAGGGAGCCGGTTTCAGCCCAAAAAGTGCCATTGCTCCGAGCCGCGCGCTGCTTTAAGTACCAGTATTGCTCCATCGCGTATGGGGCAAACATCCCTCTGCCGGTCGTTTCCGTTTGTCGATTGATGGTGTTGTGCGGTTGAGAACGAGCGATTTCGTGAGCCTCGGGCAATTCTTCAGAACCGACACAGTGGCGCAGCCAATCCGTAACGGGTTCATTCACTTTGTCAACGGGCAGCCATTTCTTTTTCTTAGCCTCTTTTCGGTCAGAATCCACGGAACGAAAAAAGTGAGCCGGCAAGGCAGGGCGCGGAATATACCCTGACGGGAAGGCGTCCGACACAACCAAAAACGGCTGTCCAGCGGTATAGCCTTTCAGCAATGTTTGAAGCTTTGCCTCGCCCCACCGATTTCGGATAGCCCAACAGAGCTGGCCGAACAGGGTGTCGGCCAACAGCTTGGTTCCAAATGCGGACCTCGGGACGATTCGCGCGCAGATCGACGCCATGGCTTTGCCTTCATGCAGCTTCCGTAAATCTCACCTGTTCCAATCTTGACGTGACATCTTCGCCATCGAGAGCCAGCTTCGGGAACCTGATCTTGCCGTATCCCCGGGAACCCGAGCCCCCTAGCCCGGTCAGTTCCAACAGCTTCAGCCCTTCGAACACCCAGGAAAGCAAATCTTCGTGATCATGAACCCGGATTGTCAGTGCGAAGTCGAACCGCGCGCCCGCCGGCACCCGCTCGGTGTTGCGCGGGTTTTCAGCGACACCGCGAATCCGATCGATCATGTTTTCCATCTTTGTTTCCGTGAGCAGAAGATTTTTCTGGTTCATTTCTTCCACCCAGCTCCGGTCAAGCGGGCAGTCCCAAAAAGCGAGGCGCGTCGGACCGATTTCTTCGAGCAGTGAAGGATCAGCAGATGCGCTGTCAGGAGCGCCTCCGAACAGGGACAAAAGATTCTTGGCCTCTCGCATAACTCCCCGAATCGCTGGCTTATCGAGATGAGAGAACCCTAAAGGCTTCCCTTCGGTTGCGCTAACCACTCCGAGCTTCCATTCCAACAAGCTCCGCATCTTGCCTTTCAGAGAGGAGCCCGGGATATAAGGTTCCTGCGTCGCGGGATGTTTGACCACCGGGTTATCGGTTCCGCCGATGTGCATCTCAGTATCACCTGCGCCAATGTGCAAGCCTGTAACCACTTCGATCACGCCAGTAAATTTTCTTATAGCAGTCAACTGCATATGTTTGATCTCCTATTCGCTTTTGGCCTCTTTTTTGTAAAAACCCATGAATGCTTCCCAAAACAATTTGCAAGTCGTAAGGGTTTCCGGATTTTTTACTTCATTCAAGGTGTGGCGCATGAGATCGACGAACACAGCGTCAACCAGTTTGCGGCCTTCGGCGTAAGCCACTTTCGCGTTTAACATCCTGATTAAGGGCAGGTACTCGTCGAAACGATCCGGCCGCTGCGCAACTCGTGTCTCCCACATCAGTAGCTCGTCGTAAAATTTTCGGAGCTGGCTGAGTTTGTTGGAGCGATTATTTTGCGCCACGTCTTTTGCCGCCTGTAGGGCAGTTGTATTAAACAGCTCAGCGTCCAATGGTTTCGCAAAGCGAATCCCAGCGAACTGCGCGCGAGGCTGACGACCCTCAGCAGGGTTTTTCCGGTTCCTTTGATCCGTTGGTGGTTGCTTCATCGTGTCCTCCTCAATCTCTTTGTTGGTATAGATAGGTGAACAGAGCGATTTTGTATGCCGCCCCGTGTTGCTCGATACCTTCGCCAGATATTGCGGCCGCCAGTTCTTCGTGAAGGCGTCGGCGCTCGCGTTCTAGTTGTTCCCGTGATGCTGCGCTCCTGACTTTGGTCTCAACAAGTCGTCGCGTGCTATAGGCAAATTGAGAATGCCAAATCGTGCTTTTGACGCGGTCGCTCATTTCTAGTTCGGGGTTATTCGCTTTAGCGGCCATCTCCGTGAAGCGCAGCAGGTCGTAAAGATAACCGGTGGATAAGCCGACTTTCCGCACCAGGTCAGCCAAATCGTTCTCAGACTTCACCAGCGAGGCGAATATGTCCCAGGAAACAACCTGGTCATAGCAGGTGACCGCGTTCTTGCGTGCGCCATTTTTGGAAAACTTTTTTGCCTTCTCCAACGCCTCTTCCGCTAACTGACCCAGATGTCTAATCGGCAGGCCCGGCTTGGTCATAGATAGGCCAGCGGAAAAATGAATGTCGGGATTCTCGGCCACGTAGCGGCGAAATTCTTTCCTCATTTCCCGCGCGAGTTTGATCATCGAATGCCAGGGTCCTATGAGGAAAAAATCATCACCGCCGGCAAAAACCGTGTAGGTGTTTTTGAAATTGTTGTGACATGCCCACGGGAGCCAGACGGCAAAGAAAGCATTCATTTGGCGCGACAGCGCCGCCATCTTGGCGAACGTAAAATTAGGTACTGTCCCCATCTTTCCGTTAACCTTCACTTGGCGGGATAGGCCTTTTTGAAAAATGAGGCCGAGATCATCGACGTCTCCTTTGAGCGTCATCAGCGCTTCAACGCCGCACCAGCGTTTCGGATTGTCTGGGTCGCGATTGCGGTCGTCAAGCGCTAGGTGATTCAGAGTTTTGGGGTCATCTTTGTCTTGGGGTTTATCGAGACCTAAATACCGTTCGTCGTCATAAGCTCCCAGATCCCCAAAGCGCGCGATGTATCCATTGATGTAGCGCCGAGCGTAGCCGTTCCAAAGCGGTTCATCGCCCGAAGTGGGAAGCGAAAAGTCCCACGCTCGCACGAGGTTTCCCGATTCGGCTTCTTTGCCGAACTTTCCTGTAGCCTCTTCATTTCCAGAAAAACTTATCCAATAACCGAAGAGAGGTATGCGGAGAGTCCTGTGGTTAAGATCACCTCGTGTGATCAGAACCCGATCCGCTTCGGCCAGCCACTTGCCGACATCGACATGGTCCTTCGCGAGCCGGCTCACCCAGACATTGCGATCATGGTCTAACTCGACTTCAGCAGGCGATCTGCCGTCGATGTCGCAAGCCCCTTTCGTGTTGTTGAACCGATCGAGGAAGCTGTGGAAAACTGGCGACGGAGCATTCTCACCGCAGAGATTGAACCGCATTAGCTTGGCGACTTCCAGTTGTTCGAAAAGGCGCTTCATAAGCGCGCTGAAAGGAAAATCGTTGTCCTTCCCCTGCTGAAACTCGCGGCCGGACGCCGGCAGCCAAGCCAGACCGATACCCGATTGACCGTAGGTGTGTTCGAGAAACCACCGGTCCAATTCACCCTGAACCTCGGTCAGCTTGGCGACCGTTGCCTCGGTATTTGGCGCGACGATGAGAAATTTACCGGCAGCGTTTAAAATTTGGCTTGTTGAAGGCAGGTCGAGCGCCTCTAAAACTTTAAGCGCGGCGCATTCCGTGAGGAGAGAAACATAAAATGAGCGGCCGCGGAGCAACTTGGCGGCCTGGCGATTGGTCTCACCGCCGGCGGCAAAAATAAAATCCTGAATGCCGAAGAAATCGCCTTGAACCAATAAATACTTTTCGCTTTCCCACGCCTGGCGCGCCTCTGGGCTTGCTTGCCGATCGCGGTCCCACATGGCGCGCAGTTGGTCAGTGGCATCACCGGTTTGACCCCGATCGTGGTGCCAGCGCCAGAGCGCCACAGCCAGCGCCGCGACTGCTTTGGAATGATCGTACAGAGATACTTCGGGCTTTACATTGAATGCGGTCGCGGCGG
>DATMBL010000117.1:0-8710 GCA_035559295.1 Candidatus Eiseniibacteriota bacterium | reverse complement strand
GCGATCCCGAGCACGCCATCGAGATCATCCGCCGGTGCGCGAGCGGCGCGCTCGACGTCTGTATCCCGCCCGAAGCCAAGGGCCACAGCTCGCGGGCGCTGATCGACGCCTGCATGCCCTATGAAAGGCGCCATCAGTTTCCTCCGATCGCCGAGTCGAGTGAACAGTTGAAAAATCAAATTCGAGAGAAATGGAGAGCGACCATCTATGAATAAAGTGACGGCTCTTCTGGCGACGGTTTTCGTTCTATGGTGGGCCGGCGACTCGCCGGGCCAGACGCCCCTGCGGGTGGGGACGATCTTCAGTGCCACCCAGGCGCCTCTTTGGGCGGCCCGGGAGGGGCGTTATTTCGAGAAGTACGGCATCAAAGACATCGAGGTCATTCAGTTCTCCGGAGGCCAGCCGGTGACGCGGGCCTTGGTCGGAGGAGACATCCAGATCAGCACCACGGGCGGGGCCGCGGTAGTCAACGCGCGGCTCAAAGGGGCGGACACCGTGATCATCGCGCGCACCGTCGGCGTCTTTCCCTACACCCTCTACGTCAGCAAGGACATCCGGGATGCCAAGGACCTCAAGGGGAAGAGGCTCGCCGTGAGCACGATCGGCGGTTCCGGGTACGTCGCCATGCAATACGCGCTCCGGAAGCTGGGAGTGGACGAGAAGGAGGTTTCGATGTTGCAGGTCGGCGATTTCGGAACGCGTCTCGCCTCCCTGGCTTCGGGCGCCGTTCAGGGCACGCTGCTGCTCCCGCCGTTCACACTGCGGGCGCGGGAACTGGGGTTGAAGCCGCTCTACGATCTCGTCGGCAGCGGCATCCAATATCCGATCAATCAGATCACCACGACACAGTCCTGTATTCAGTCTCACCGCGACACGGTCAAGAATTTTCTGAAAAGTTTCACGTCCGGGCTGGCGCAGTTCCGAACCGATCGTCAATTCGGTATCCGAGTATTGAGCAAAAACCTGCGTGAAAAGGACCCGAAAATCCTGGATGAAACCTACGAATTCTGGCTCAAGGTTTTTCCGAAGGTTCCAATGCCGGGGCCGGAGGACGCCACGGTTTTTCTGGACATGATGGGCGTGAAAGAACGGCGGGACTGGAAGGAGTTCGTGGACCCGAGCCTCATGACGGAGCTGGAGCGCGAAGGATTCTTGGCCGCCGTCTACCGGTGAGAGGAAAGGGATGGCTTTGAAACTCGCCATGACCTGCGGCCCGTACGATCGGGCGCGGGCCTTGATCGACGGCACCGTTAAGCCGGAAGGCATCGACCTGGACATCTGGGTCAACAAGGATCCGGGCCGACACACCCGAATCGACGGCCGGGAATTCGACGTGGCGGAGTTTTATTCCGGACTCTACATCGCGGATCTCGAATACCGCTCCATGGGCTACACGGCGATCCCGATCTTCGTCAAACGGATGTTCCGCCATTCCTATATCTACGTCAACAGACGGGCTGGCATCCGATCGCCCGCGGACTTGAACGGGCGGCGTATCGGCATTCAAAACTGGTTGACGACCACGGCGGTTTGGGCGAGGGCTCTGCTGGAGGAGGAGTACGGTCTCGACCTCCGATCGGTGACGTGGGTCGCCGACCGGTTGCGGGGCGTCGGGGATTGGAAGCCGCCCGCCTGGCTGAAAATGGAGCTGGTGCCGGAGGGGCGAAAGCAGTTCGACCTTCTCGCCGCCGGCGAGATCGACGCGGCGATCACAACCGGAGTCTGGGCGCCCGGCGTTCACGCGGAAATCGATTTTCTCTTTCCGAACTACGCGGAGCTGGAGCGAGAGTATTTCAAGCGGACGGGCTTCTTCCCCATCATGCATACGTTGCTGATCAAGACGGCGGTGCTCGACCAACACCCGTGGGTTGCGATGAGTCTCTTTCGTGCCTGGGAGGAGTCGAAGCGGAAATGCTACGAGTGGCTCGAGTGGCAGCGGGTTCACCAGACCTCGCTGTGGTACCGGGCGCTGTGGGAGGAGGAGCGGAAGGTCGCGGGACCGGATATTTATCCGTGGGGCTTTCAGAAGACCCGGGCCGAAGTGGATAGGCTCCTCGAGTACTGTCACCGCCAGGGCGTGACGACGCGGAGGTTCGCTCCGGAAGACATGTTCGATCCGAGCACGCTCGGTACCTGAGATCCCGAAAGGCAGGTAAGGTCCGTGGTCAACGTTCCGCTCTTGTCGCCGGACAAAGGGCAATAATCAATTGTAACGATTGAGCACGTCCCGAGCTATGACCATTCGCATGACTTCGGAAGCGCCTTCGGTAATGAGCCGACTGCGCTGGTCAACAAACCATTTCGCCAGCGGCAGATCCAACGTCAGCCCGATGCCGCCGTGGATCTGAAGCACTCGATCCACCACTCGGAACGACATTTCGTCCGCGAACATTTTGGCCATGTAGGCCTCAGTACGGATATCCTCACCCTGGTCGTTTTTCCATGCTGCCTGGTAAACCATCAGGCGGGCGGCGTGCAGCTCCACATAGGAATCGGCGAGCTTGAACGTGATGCCTTGCCGCTCGGACAGCGGCTTGCCGAAAGTCACTCTCTGCTTGGCATAGCGCGATCCCATCTCGATGCAGCGCTCCGCCACTCCCAAGGCACGTGCTCCGTGTTTGAGCCGACCGATCCCCAGCCACTTTTGAGCGAGCTTGAAACCTTCGCCTTCTTTTCCGACTAGGTTCTCGCTCGGAACTTTGACGTCCTCGAAGACAACCTCGCATGGTTCTTCGCCCATGATGGTCTTGTGCTTAGCGGTAATCTTAATCCCGGGTGACTTCATGTCGATCATGAAACACGATATGCCGCCATGCGATCCCTTAGCGGGGTCGGTGACCGCCATAAGTTGTCCGAAATCGGCCTTATCCGCTCCGGTTATGAATCGCTTCGTGCCATTGACGATATAGTGATCGTTCCGTCGGACGGCGCGCGTTTTCATGGAACCCGGATCCGATCCGGCATCGGGCTCGGTTTGCAGGAAGCAAAGCTCTTTACCGCCTTCGAGGACCGGATAGAGAAAGCGCTTTTTTTGCTCATCATTCAGCGCATAGAGGATAGGGCGGATTTCGGGTCCGAAGATTCCTCGTCCGCGGGAGGGCAGCGCCGCCGTCCGGCAAATTTCCTCCCACACGACGACCTGAGCGAGACTGCCGAGACCTCCACCCCCGTATTCTTCGGGCACATCAAACATCCAGAGTCCCATCTCCTTTGTTTTCTTCTCCAGCCGTTCGCGAATGTCCGGTTTGAGCTCGCCGTTCTCCAAGCTCCGGGTTTCAATCGGAATCAGCTCGGTATCGACAAATCGACGCAACGTGTTCTTCAAGATTTGCAACTCTTCAGGTAAGCGAAAATCCATATTCGTCTCCTCATGGTTATCTTGGGTGTGATAGGACTCGGCGGCCGAATCAAGGCGCCGGGTTCCATCCTGCGGCTTGCAGCTCGGCAAAAACTTTGCGCGTCGTCGAAAAATCGAAGATCTTGTCGAGCGGGGGAGTCTCTTTCGATCCCGTCCTGGCGAGAAACGGGGCGAGGGACTTCTTCTGTTGCGCGGTGTCGACGCTGCCGTCGCGCGTCAAGCCCGGTCGGATCTCATCGTAAATCCGTGCGGCGATCTCCGGCTTGAGCTTGAGAAGCCGCGCCAGGATGCTTACGGTGGGAGCGCGATTCTGGTGGACGTAAAGCAGCCCTTTGAGCGACCCACGAATGAACTTCTCTACGAGGACGGGATCGGACTTGAGCAGGTCGTTGCGCGCGATGACGCCGCCCTGCAGATAGACGTAGTTTGTTTGCTTGACAAAGGAGACCAGTTCTTTGAATCCCGCTTCTTCGGCCATGAGATAGGCGGAGGGAGACAACATAGCCGCGTCCACGGCCCCGGTCTTGAGCGCGATGAACCGCTCCATTCCCGATCCCACGGCAAGGATCGTCGCTTCGCGGCCGCCGTCGATACCATTGTCCGCCAAGAAGTCCCGCAGAAGAGAATCCGGCCCACTGCCGAAACTCGAGATACCGATTCGTTTATTCTTGAGCTCTCGGATGGATCGGAGTTGCGGCTGAACGTAAAGGGAGAAGTTCGCGCGGTCGAACGTCGTCAGTAAAAACGTCATAGGAAGTCCCCGGGTGATTGGCAGTAGGGCCGAACCGCCGGCGGTGCCGAATTCAACGTTTCCGGCAATGACGGCTTGTATGGAGGGGGCTGCCCGCGCGAGAATCAATTCGACATCCAGACCCTTCTCGCGCCAGTAACCCTTTTCCCTGGCGACAAAGAATACTATCGAAGATTCGGTAAGGGCCGGGATCGTCACGTTGACCTTCCGCAGGGCTTGGCCTTCGGCGGCGCCGAGATCAAATATGCAGGACAATAGAGCGCCCAGCAGCAGAATTCCGCGAATCGTATCACTCTTGTGGTTGGATCGCATAGTAAATTTTCTCCGAGGTTAGCGGCAAGTCCGTAATTTGAACGCCGATCGCGTCGTAAACCGCATTCGCGATCGCGGCGGCAGTCAATGTAACGGTGCTCTCCCCTATGGGTTTGCTCAGGAACGGACCCGGTCCGGTAGAATCGGGGATGTTGAGGGTTTCGAGACGCGGGATGTCGGCTATCGTGGGGATTTTGTAATCCGATAGATTCGTCAACGCTATTCGTCCGTCGGTATCTCGAAGATGCTCCATAACGGCGAAGCCGAGACCTTGTATTACTCCACCGTCGATTTGACCCTGATGAATCACCGGATTGATAATCGCACCGACATCGTTTGCAGCTCTGACTCTCAAGACCGCCAGCTGGCCGGTTTGTGGATCGACCTCGACTTCCGCCTCTTGCGCGAAAAACGACAAGGTTCCCGCTCGTCCGTTTGCGACGAAATGCCCGAGCCTTTTCAAGGTCAGGCCTTTGGCGGCTGCCGTTTGAGCGAGTTCGGAGAAAGAGATCTTTTTTCCAGCCGGGCCGTGCAGGAGGCTCTGGGCGACTTTGATCGAGTCCGGTGGGCAATCCCATTTCTCTGCCGCGATATTTTTTAAGGATTCACACAGGTCGAGGGCGGCCATGGCTGCCGCTCTCCCGGCCATATAATTCACTCGACTTCCGCCGAGCGCGATGTCGGTATCGAAACTATCGGTGTCGCCGACCACGATATCGACAGCAGCAGAAGGGATGCGGAAGACCTCCGCGACTATTTGTCTCAAGGTGGTATGCGCACCTGCGCCGGTATCGGTCACGGTCGTCAGCAAATAAAGGGACCCGTCCGGCTTCAAGCCGACCTCAACGTTGGCCTCTCCCGGGCCGATGTCCCGCAGTCCCAAAGCGATTCCTCTTCCGAGTAGTCGCCGTCCGGGTTTGCTTGTCCCGATCGGCCGCCGTCTGCGCGCGGCGATTGCGTCCAGGAGTACTGTGCCGCGATCACTTTCGATCTTATCGCCGCACGCCAGAGAGTCACCGCGGGTTCCAACGTTCATTCTTCTGAATTCCAGCGGATCCATGTTTAGTTGCCGGGCGATGTAGTCCGTGTGCGACTCGACGGCGAAATAAACCTGCGGATCGCCTGGACCGCGCATGTGGCCGCTGGGAGCGCAGTTTGTATAAACGGAGAGGGCCTGTACCAAGACGTTGGGAATTCTGTAAGCACCTGCGCCGTGGCGAGCTCCCGGCAGGTTGACGGTAGCGTTGGGCTTGAAGGCCGCGTAAGCTCCGCTGTTGAAAACGATCGTTACCTGCCGGGCCCATAATCGGCCGTCCTTCTTGACGCCGGTTTTGATGCGAATGGTTGAGGGGTGTCGCGGATTTCCCGCCGTCAGCTCTTCGTTGTAGTTCATCACCATTTTGACGGGCCGGCCGCTCAGTCGGGCAAGGTAGTACGCGAGCGGCAAGTCCATCAGAGACCCCTTGCCGCCAAAGTCACCTCCGACAGGGCCCAGTTGGAACAAAAGCTTGGCCGGATCGACTCCCAGTACTTCAGCCAGGTATTGTTTCGTCTGGAACGGAACCTTATTTGTGGACCAGATCGAAATTCTGTCGCCAGGCCCAGGGCTCACGAGGCAGGCATGCGGTTCGAGATAGGCCTGATGCACCCGCTGTGTCGTAAAAGTTTGTTCGAAGACGAAATCGGATTCGGCGAATCCCGCTTCGCAGTCGCCGAGCCGCCATTGGACGTGCGAGTGTACGTTCGGAAAAGGCGGAAGCGGTCGAGGGGCGTTGGGATAGGCCGCCAGACCTTCGTGGATAATCGGCGACGCTTCCTGCATCGCTTCAAGCGGGTCAAAGACGGCCGGAAGCTCCTCGTAATCGACTTCAATGCTGAGGGCGGCCGCTTCCGCCGCTTCAGGGTTGTCCGCAGCGACGGCTGCGACCTTCTCGCCGGCGAATCGGACCCGCTCGCCCGCCAGAATCGGCATATCGCGGAGCTGTCGGCCGAATAAGCGGTTCGATACGTCGGCCGCCGTGACTATGGCTAGTACGCCGGGACAATTTCTGGCTCGGGACGCATCTATGCGCCGAATGCGCGCGTGAGGGTACGGACTGCGCACGGCTTTACCCCATGCGATTCGGTCCAGAGCGCGATCAGCGGTGTAGATGGCTTTGCCACTGACCTTATATCCGCCGTCGATTCTCGGTTCAGGTTTGCCGACGGTGGAAAACCTCTCCGGGGATTTGTCCAACTTGGGATTCGGTCGTTCCGTCGGGCTCGTTCGGGACTCCACCGCCATGAGAAGCACGCCTTACCCGCGACCCGCAAAGATGCCGATGCCTTCCGTCTTTTCGATGTAGCGGATGAATCGATATTTGTTCTCCGTCAAGTCCATGTCGGAGCGCGGGGCCTGCCGATGCTCGAAAGATTCCGTGACCTTCGCGACAATAAAACTGAGACCGTTTTCGTTTATGGCTCGAAGCGCTTCGTGTCGGAATGCGTCCAGATCTCGCACTGTTATGGCGCTCGCGATTCCCGCATCTCGCGCCATGGCTGCGAGATCGGTCTTGCCGGCGGTGGCACTTGGGCGACTAATCCGGCTCCCGCTGTACATCTCGTTGTCGAAAACGAACACAACGAGATTTGGCGGGTTGAGATTTCCCAGAGTCGGAAGATTGAATAAGGACAGTAAAACGCTTCCGTCGGACTCGATGACGATGACCTTTCTATGAGGGAGACCCAGGGCCATTCCCAATCCCACTCCCAGGGCGTTGCCCATGGAACCCAGGAGCAGGTTGCCGTCGCGTGGGCACAACTCGCCCCAGACCCACTGGCCACTGACCGACGGGACGACGAGCTGGTCTTTGATGTGAGGAACGAGAGCCTTGAGACAGTCGTAGCGGTTCATGTGCTGTAATCCCCCGTGAACAACAAGGCGACCGGCTGTTTCAGCGCGTGCATCATTCGCGTCGCGTCACGGATCTTTTCCTCGATGTCCCCGGCTCGATCGATCACCTGGTACTCGATCCCGAGCGCCTTGAGTTGTGCCTCGGTCCGTATCCCCGTCGGCGCAAAGCGAAAGCTGTTTCTTTGATCGGCGAAACTGCCCACGTACGAGACCAGGAGGAGAAGGGGTACGCCGACGCGAATGGCTACGGTTAGCAAGTTGTAGGAACACACAAACAGCCCCGTGCCTTCCATGTAGCAAGCCGCACGCTTACCCACGAGGGCGGCGCCCGAAGCGATGGTGACGGCTTCCGCCTCACTCGCCACCGGAACCAGCTGAATTGCCTCATGGTTGTCCAAGACCGGCAGAATGTCGCTCAGGCGAGTCTCCGGAAGGTAAGTGATGAAATCGATTCCGACCCGGCTCAACTGTTCTACGGTTCGCTTGGCGAGTTGTGGATCCACGGGTTCGTTCTCCGCAGCGAGAATGGCGCTTGACAATTGCATGCAGTTTTAAATAAAAGACTGCATGCTCGTTCGTATATCGCAGGCATTGCGCGAGTGTCAATAAGGAATGAAGGCTGGCATGGAGCCGAAGAACGGAAAAAATCTTACGGATGAAGCCTATCAAAAGATCAAGGGCTTCATTCTGCGCAGCGAAATTTATCCCCGACAAAAAATAATTCTGGAAGATCTTGCAAGGCAAATGGGGATCAGTCGAACTCCGATTCGTGAAGCTATGAGCCGGCTGGTCAAGGAAGGTTACGTCAAGCAGATTTTGAACCGGGGTTTTTTTGTCAACGAGATAACGGTCGAAGAAGTCGAGCAACTGTACGGCGCCAGGGAAGCCCTCGAGCCGTATCTCGCGGAAGAAGCGGCGCGACGGGTGACCCCAGCGCAAGTCGATGAACTGGAGAAATTGCTCCAAGAGTACCGCGAGTACGTAGAGCGGCGGCCGATACGGCGACGGCGTCTCGTCGATCTCGTGTTTCACACGAAAGTCGCGGAGATCGCGGGAAACCCCTACTTGAAACGAGTTCTGGACGAGGTGTTCGAGCGCATTGTTCTCAAGCAGAGGATGGCCGTCGGCCAGTTGGACCGCGGTAAAGACGCTTGGGTTCAACACCGTGCGATCTTGGTGGCGATTCGCAACCGAAACCCCAAGATGGCCAGGCAAGAAGCGCTCTATCACGTGCAGATATCCAAGCAACTGGCCATGCTTCGGTTGCACGAGCAAGCCGAATACCTGAACAGTCTCGGGGTCGTCGGGTGAATTTTGAATATGGACGATGAGCGGAACGGGGGCCAAATCGACCCGATATCGGTCGCCGTGATCTCCAACCGGCTGGCGGCGATTA
>DATMBL010000116.1:0-3351 GCA_035559295.1 Candidatus Eiseniibacteriota bacterium | reverse complement strand
CACGCCGTGAAGATAAACCGCGAAATGCAGATGATCGCCGGCAGCCAAGCCGGTCTCGCCGGTTTTGCCAATGACCTGCTGTGGCGCAACCGAATCGCCGACTTTGACGTCGATCGAACTCAGATGGGAGTAGAGGGTGGTAAGCCCAAGACCGTGGTCGATCAGGACCGTGTTGCCATAGATCCCTAAATCGCCCACGAATAAAACCACGCCGCTATTGGCGGCCTCCACGGGGTATCGCTTCGTGACCGACAGATCGAAGCCCAGGTGATAGGCCGTATCGATCTGCTCGTCTCGGTACAAATAAGTCCTTGCATCGGCGAAATTCGCTTCCACCTTCGAGTTGCTGAGCTGGCCAAAGGCGCCGCTCCATAACATCTGCGGTCGGGTTTTCTCGCCCAGGGCTTTAATCGTATCCTCGTTTTGTTTCCGAAGAGACCGATTGACCTGGATGAAAATGTCTTTCGCGCTTGCCTGCCGAGCGGCGACGTCGCTCACCAGAGGAACCACTTTGTTCTGGATGAATTCATCGGACAGCGAAATCGTGCTCTTTTTATAGCGCACGTCCTTCAACGTGTAGGCGAGCCCGATGCGCCGTTCATTCCCCGCTTTGTCAACGGCGACCAAAGCCGCCTTTTCCGTCTCCGGCACGTCGTACGGATGCGCGAAAAATACCAGGTAGGCGTTGGGGTCTCGCGGATGCGCCTTGTAGCCCGGAAAAAAGTGCCGCCCGATTCGGACCCCGCTTCGAACCGCGTCGGGCGACGGCCGGTAGACGACCAGGCCGCTGCCGCCGAAATTGATGTAGGGATCATCGGCGATCAGTTCGAGCGACGGCGGCGAAACGTCGATTGTCATGTTTTTCCGCACGACCGCTTCGTTGCCGCCAAAGAACCGCCAGAGCGAGCCGTCGCGGGCGCGAACTTCGAGGACCGCAGGGCCCTCTTTGAGACCGGTCAAATTCGCGGAAAGCCCGACAGTGAGCTTCTTTGTCGCAACCCGAGTCTCGTAGCGCTCGTCAGCGAGCGGGTATTCGGCTCCGGCCGACATCAAACTGACTTTGAGAGACTCGAGCCCGGTCCCGCGGTCGGCGACCTCGATTTCGAGGGGGTTAAGCCCGAGCACTTCGGTTTCCGGCGTGATCTTGACCTCCGGCGCGCGCCACTCGAACTTCGGGAGCAAGAAATAGCCGCCGATGCCGAGCGCGGCGACGGCGGCGATGAGTACGAGCGGCAGCGCAAGGCCGAACTTTTTCGGCCGCCGGCCCAGGTCGAGGCGGGTCATAGTTGAACGGTGAGAAGGGATGACGATGTTCTGCGAGGATAAACGCGGTGACGAAGGAAGTCAACAAAAACGATCGAACCGTCTCGGGATCGCAAAGTCAGAGCATGCCCTTGTCGGAGAAGCTAAAGTAGCGACCGTGCCCGACCACGACATGATCGAGAACGCGAACACCCATCACGTTTCCCACCTCTTTCAGCCGGCGCGTGATTTCGATGTCCTCCTGGCTCGGCGCCGGATCGCCGCTCGGATGGTTGTGAACAAATATCACCGCGGCGGCCGATTCCCGGATGACCGGATTATAAACTTCCCGCGGGTGAACCAACGACGCGGTGAGCGAGCCCTCCGAAACCTTGATGTCGCGCAATTTGCGGTTCTTGTTGTTGAGGAGAACCACGTAAAAGATCTCTCGCTTTTCTCTTTCCAAAATTCCCCGAAAGTGGCGAAAGACATCCTCGGATGAACGCAGCGGCTCACCGGCTTCCCACGGTCGATTGCCGAGCCTGCGGGCTATCTCAAGCCCAGCTTTGATCTGCGCTACTTTCGCCGGCCCGATGCCTTTGATGTTCGCCAGTTCGGCAGACGACGCTTGATCGATACCGGCCCAACCGCCGAATTGATTTAAAAGCAGGCGCGCATGATCGAGCGCGTTTTCCCCCGTGCTCGAGTTGCCGTTGCGCAAAAGAATGGCCAACAGCTCGGTATCGGTGAGCGCCTGCGCTCCTCTCTCCAGAAGTTTTTCTCTGGGCCGGTCTGCGGCGGGCCAATCTTTGATGGGCCGGTATGGGGCCACGGAAACCTCGTTGGAATCGAGACTTGGTCCGGAAGTTGCGCGTGAGGATGTATCACAGACCGACCGCTTTAGTCCAATGTCCCGAGCAGCAGCCCCTTCAGGTACTCGCCTTCGGGGTGGTGGAGGCTTACCGGGTGGTCCACGGCATGGCCGAAGGTTTTAAGAACAGTGACTTTCCGGCGCGCATCGACGGCGGCCCCAAAGACGATCTTTCGAAAAAGATCGGCCGAGAGATGCGGCGAGCACGAAAACGTCAAAAGAAAACCTCCCGGGTTGACGCGCCGCAAGGCGTGGAGGTTCAGGAACTTGTATCCGCCGGAAGCTGCGGTAACGTCGCCGCGTTTGTGCGCGAGCGAAGGAGGGTCGAGCACCACGATATCGAACGTTTCATCGGTTTCTTTGAGGTAGGAAAAACCGTCGGCTCTGAGGAGCGTCCGCTCATCCGCTGGAAAACCGTTTAGCTCGAGATTTTGTCGGGCCAATTCGAGCGCCGCCTTGGATGAGTCGAGCGAAATCACCTCCTTGGCGCCGCCACCGTAACCGTAAACGGCGAAAGCGCCGCTGTAGGAGAAGCAGTTGAGGATGCGCCGGCCTTTGCTGATCAGGGAAAGGAAAGCCCGGTTGTCTCTTTGATCCAGGAAAAATCCGGTTTTCTGGCCGCGCCTCACGTCAACCACGAATTTGAAAGCATTCTCTTCGATGACCATCGCGTCGGGCGGAGCCTCGCCCGCCAGAACGCCGCTCGCCGGCTCCAGTCCCTCCTCGGCGCGCACGCGGCCTTCGCTTTTTTCGAAGATGCCGCGAGGCGAAAGGATGTCGCAGAAACATCTGACGATCGCGGCTTTGAACGCGTCGATCCCGGCGGTAAAAAATTGACAAACGAGAAAGTCTCGGTATCGATCGACGATCAGTCCCGGTAGCAAATCGCCTTCGGCATTGACCAGCCGGTAGGCATTCGTTGTCGCTCCGAGACAGTTCTCCCGGAGCGCGAGCGCTTGTGAGATTCGCCGCCCGAATAAACGCTCGTCGATCGGCTCGTCTTTCCAGGTGAGGACGCGAACCCGAATCTGAGATTTCGGGCTGTAGAGGCCGCGGGCCACCCAGCGGTTTTCGCTGTCGAGCACATCGGCAGCGCCGGCGCTCTCGGCGTCGCCTGCGGTTTTCTCGATCGCGCCGGAGAAGATCCAGGGGTGGCCTTTTAGTACCGGACTCTCTCTGCCTTTTTTGAGAAAGAGCTGGGGCATGGAGCGGCAAAGAGCAATCGCAAAGCTAAAATC
>DATMBL010000115.1:0-19985 GCA_035559295.1 Candidatus Eiseniibacteriota bacterium | reverse complement strand
CGCATCATCCCGCCAATCACCGCGTACTCGTCCTCGACCGCCGGCGTAAAGGCTTGCGCTCCGAGCGAAAAAAGCGGATGCACTCCAATCACCACCGCCACGGGCAGAGGTTCGTTCAGCCGTTCCATCTTGTTGTGCAAGGTCCAGAGATGCCGGCCGATCGCCATGAAGATCCGTAGCTCTCTTTTCCCGGCGAGCATGAGCCGATTGTAACTGGTATTGCGCGCGCGCGTTTCGGGATCGGCGGCGATCACGATGCCCGCCGTGAGGTAAGGGGCCGCGTTGACGTCGTAATGGGTGAGCATCGGAATTTGGGTGAGATCGGCCTCATCGCCGAGCTTCACCACTTCCTGCGACGGCGCCACCCGTATCTCAATGGGGGAGATCGGGCGCGCCTGACGCTCGCCGAACTCGCGCGCCAGATCCCGCGGCCGGCAATCGAGGGCCAGAGCCATCAAATCGCGGCTCGCCTGCACATTGATGACCACCGGCGCCCGTCCGCTGTCGACGTTTTGGAAAAACAGCACCGGAAAGCGCTTGCGTCTTTCGAGGTGCGTGAGAATCGCGGAGATTTCGTAGCGCGCCGCTACCGGCTTTTGGATGCGAACGAATTGTGCGGGCGCTCGGGTTTCGAGATCGACGAGAAAGCTACGCAAGTCTCGGGGCATGGCCGACGTCCGTGGAGCGGCTACGCGACACGATTCGGTATCGACATACTACGATCGCAAATGGCTGTCCAGGTGCGGAAAACTTGCCGCTCGCGTTGACACGGCGTAGGCGGCGCACTAGCATGACCGCGTCATGGCGCCGGAACGCGATGCGGCGCCGATCGATCGAGAAGCGCGGCTCGACCCGATTCGCCTTCCGGCTCCATCCGCGGCCGTAAGACGTTTCGCCCTCAGAGCCGCATCGATCATCGCGATGGTCGGCGCCTGGTGGATCTTGAGCCTGTATTTTCCGCCTTCCCTGGTGCCGCACCCGTGGGATACTTTTTCGGAAGTCGGGTCGATCGTCGTCTCCGGTAGTTTTTTTGCGGAAATGGGAGCGACCCTGCGGCGGGTCGCCGTCGGCTTCGCTATCGCGATGGCGATCAGCCTCCCCCTTGGCATCGCCATGGGAACCGTCCAGTCGCTGGAGCATTTCTTCGAGCCACCCGTGATCCTGGGACTCACCATGCCCGGGCTCGTCTGGGCGGTCCTCGCGATCATGTTTTTCGGATTGTCCGAAACCAGCGCCTACGCCGCCGTCTCGATCACCATTTTGCCGATGCTCGCGATCAGTCTGTGGCAGGGCACGAAATCACTCGACAAGGATCTCCTCGACATGAGCGCGGCCTTTCACGCCAGTCTCTGGTCGAAAATCATCGACGTCATCTTGCCGCAACTGCTTTCGCATATTCTTGCCGCGATCCGATATGGGTTGGGACTCGCCTGGAAGGTGGTCGTGGTGGTCGAAATGTTCGGCTTTAGCAACGGCGTCGGCTATCAGGTGGTGCGGGGCTTCAATGTTTTTTCCATGAAAGCCGTGCTCGCCTGGGCGATCACGTTTCTCGTCGTCATGATCGTCATCGAGTTCGGCGCCATCGGTTGGCTCGAAAGGCGCGTCACGCGATGGCGACCGGCGGTCGAGGCCTGGAGGCGCTGAATGGCGTTGGCGCGGGTCAAGGGCGCGGTGAAATACTTTCCCCGCGAAGACGGCAGCGATATGCTCGTCCTCGACCGGGTGTCGTTCCAAACCAAGGAGTTTGGCGTCACGTGTCTGCTCGGCCCTTCGGGTTGCGGTAAGTCAACGCTGTTGAACGCAATCGCCGGGCTGGAGCGGCTCGACGGCGGGCGCGTCGAAGTGATCGGCGATCACAGGGCTTTCCAGGGGAGTCCGCCCAGGCTGGGTTACGTCTTCCAGGATCCGCGCCTGCTCAACTGGAAGCACGTCGAGGCTAACCTGACGTTTGCGCTCAAGGGCATGAACATACCGCGTTCGGATTGGCCGCGACGCTTGGAAACGTACCTGGGCATGGTCGGTTTGCTCGACTTTCGGCACCAATATCCACTTTACCTGTCGGGCGGCATGCGGCAACGGGTGGGTCTGGCGCGCGGGCTGGTTATCGAGCCCGAAGTGCTCTTGATGGATGAGCCGTTCAGCAAGCTCGACCAGCTCACGGCGCGGAGACTGCGCGAAGAGGCGTTGCAGATCTGCGCCGACCTCAGACAAACCACGTTGATGGTGACGCATGATGTCGAAGAAGCCGCGTACATGGGAGATCGCATTATCATCTTGAGCGCGCGACCCGCGCGCGTTCTCGATGTGTTCGAAAATCCGCTACCGGCCGGGCGGAGAGACGTGAATGACGGGAACTTCATCGGATTCAAAAAGGCGCTTCTTCAGTGCGTGTTGCGCGGCGCCGCCCCGGAGGACTCGCCGCCCGCCCGGGCGCGTTCGTAACCGGGTTTTTGGTAACCAGCCGATTGGCGAAGGGAGCGACCATGTCCGACCGTGAAAACGTTGAGCCGCTTATCGTTTTTAACGATCTGCGCGAGTGGATCCGCGAAGCGGAGAAGTTGGGCGAGCTGAAAACCGTACTGGGCGCGTCCTGGCAGGAAGAGATCGGGCTCGCCTCGGACGTCGTCGTGCCGCTCGATGACGGCCCGGCGCTGCTGTTCGACGAAGTGCCCGGTTGCGCCAAGGGTTTCCGGGTTCTTGTCAATGTATTCGCCGGAAAGCGAAGGGCGATGACTCTCGGTTTTCCCCAGGGGCTCTCCAAGCAGGAGCTGAGCCAGGCGTATTTCGAGCACTATCAGAGACGCCAGCGGTTGGTGCCGCCGCGCATCGTCGAAGAGGGGCCGGTCTTCGAAAACGTCCTTACGGGGGCCGATATAGACCTGGAAAAGTTTCCCACGCCGATCTGGCACCGGTACGACGGCGGCCGCTACATCGGCACGGGTTGTTATTCGGTCACCATGGACCCGGATGAAAGATGGATCAACGTCGGTTGTTATCGCGCCATGCTCCAGGATCGCGCGAGCGTGTCGCTGCTGATGGTTCCGGGAAAACACGGCTACATGCACCGGGAAAAATACTTCAGACGGGGCGAGAAGATGCCGATGGCGCTCGTGGTCGGCGGGGATCCGCTGTTTTTCTTCATGGCGGGCACGGAACATCCCTACGGCGTGTGCGAGTACGACATCGTCGGCGGCATGCGGCGCCGGCCGGTCGATCTCGTTCGAGGAAAAATCACCGGATTGCCCTTTCCGGCAGCAGCCGAAATCGTGTTGGAAGGCTTTTTGAGCAATGACAATCGGATGCGCGAGGGCCCGTTCGGAGAATGGACGGGTTATTACGCATCCGACCCGAGTCCGCAGCCCGTTCTGGAGGTCGCGGCGATTTATCATCGTGACGATCCCGTCATTCTCGGCGTTCCGCCGCTCGGCGGCGGCTCGGACGAAATGGCCCGCTACCGCGCGATCATGCGCTCGGCGATGCTCAAGCACGAGCTGCAAAACGCCGGCGTTCCGGAGGTGGCGCAGGTCTGGTGCCACGAAATCGGCGCCTCGCGGATGCTCCACGGCATCGCCATCAAGCAGCGTTACCCCGGTCACGCCAAGCAGGTTGGCGTTCTCGCCGCGAGCTGCGGCTCGACGGTCTACGGCTGCAAAATGGTGATCGTCGTGGACGACGATATCGACGTATCGAATTTCGATCAGCTCATGTGGGCGATGGTGTCGCGCTGCGATCCCGCAACTTCCGTCGATATTGTGCGCCGTATGCGCACGTCGCCGGCCGATCCTCGGCTCAGTCCCGAGCAGCGAAAAATGAAGGATCTCACCAACTCTCGCATGGTCGTGGACGCGACGCGCCCGTACGACTGGATCGACCAGTTCCCGCGGGTCAACGCGCCGGACCCCGAGACGGCGCGCAAAGCGCGGGAGAAATTCGGATATCTGCTGAAATAACATTGATCGGGCGAGAGTCTCGCGCCAAGCACGCCGAGATCGCAAAGGCCCCGCAACCCAGGCCCAAATACAGTAATCTTTTGACTCGGCGATCTTGGCGCTCTTTGCGCGAGATCTCCCACTTATTCGGTTGCGGCGCAGCCGCGCCATGTCCTTTATGTCTTTGCGCGGAATACCCAGAGCGCCGAGGCCGCCAAGAAGAGCCTTTACGGAGCGGGCATGACCGTGCCGCAGCTCGGGCACGTGCGCCGGGCTTCGTTTTCAAAGAAGCGGCGGTACGCCTGCGAAACCGGATCTTCTCCGTAGTCCCGCACGATAAAAGTCTCCTCGTGCAGGAAGTGATCGCATCGCGGGCAGTACCAGTGAAACCGATCGATTTCTCCTTCGCGCCGTTTGCGTTCCGAGATCAGCGCGAAGGCGTCGGGTGCAAAGCGCGGCGAGTGTGGCGTGCCTGCCGGCGTATAAATGATCGAGCCCTCCGGAATGAGCGCGATTTCCTCCTTGCCTTCCGGAGTGCGGTAATGAAGTCGCATGTCGCCACGGATCATGTACATGGTCTCATCGCTGGGATTGATGTGAAACTCGCTCCGATATTCGCGCCCGCGCGCGATGAAAACGAGCGAATCGGGATGCTGCCAGAGAACCGCGACGTGACGGCCGCTGGCCGCAAGCCGGCGGGCGTGATCCATTAATTCCACGATCGGCATCTGTGTCATGGAACGACTCCTCTCCCTCGGCCGGTACCGGGAGGTCTCGCTGAGCTAATCCGGTAGCGATTGGCCTTTCGTTTCTCGCGCAAAGAATAAAATGGCGAGAGCCAGAATGTAAACCGATCCGATGATCGCAATACCGGAAGCAAACGCTCCATGAGCCGAAATCAACGCTCCCGCGATAAACGGCGCCGAGGCGGAGAAGAAGCGAGCGAAATTGTAACAGAATCCTTGAGCCGTGGCCCGGATGGCGGTCGGGAAAAGTTCCGGTAGGTAGACGGCGAAACCGGTAAAAACTCCCGCTGCGAAAAAACCCACGACGGGAGAAACGTACAGGGCAACGGCGAAGTCGGTAACGAAAAGGAAAATCGTCGGAACAGAGAGAGAAGCGCCGAGGAAATAGGCGACCATCGCGGTTTTCCTGCCCCATTGGTCGGCGATAAACGGAAAGCAGAGGCACCCGACGATGCCGCCGCCGTTGAGCACCGCCGTAATCAGGCTGACCTGAGCAACGACCGTCTTCGCGCCCTCATCGTGAAGCATAGCGCTGATCCAGCTCGGCACCCACTGGATCGCGCCCTGATAACCGAAAGTGGCCACCACTGCCAGCCCCGTGCCGATGAGGAGATCGCGGCGGTGAGCGGGAGAGAAAAGAGCGGGGTAGGGGTTGTTGGGCGCCTTTGCCCGGAGCCAGCGCTCAGGCTCGCGCAGTGATCGGCGGATGTAGAAGGCTACCAGGGCGGGGAAAACCCCGAGCGCGAAAACCCACCGCCACCCGTAGGGGCCGGCAAAGAAGTAGAGCAGCGCAGCGAGAAAAAATCCGATCCCACCGGATGCCTGCATGATGCCGGCAGCCTTGGCGCGCGACTTCTGCGGCCAGCTCTCGGCGATCAGGGCCGTGCCGGCCGCCCATTCACCGCCGATGCCGAGCCCGGTCAAAAAGCGATAGAGGGCCAGTTCTTGCCACGTGCTCGATAAACCGGACAGGCCGGTAAAAGCGGCATAGATGACGATGGTTAACGCCATCGTCTTTGCGCGACCGTAACGATCGGCAATCGGTCCGAAGACGAGGCCGCCAAGCGCCCAACCGACCATGAAGATGCTGAGAACGATCCCGCCGTACCAGCCGATCGCGGCGCTTTCTGATGTGTCCAATAGATCGCGCATGGCGGGGAACAGAACAATGGCGTAGAGATAGCCGTCCATGATGTCGAGCGCCCATCCGAGACAAGCGCAGACGAGCACGCGCCACTGGTAAGGACTCAGCTCGCGATACCAGGCGGTAGGCTGAGGCATCGTCGTGGATGCCGTGGTTAAACGCAAGCGGCCGAAGCGAGATGCGGAGTGGGGAGGTTACGCTCCCTTCGCCGACGGCTGCAAGGGGTGAAAGCCGGGCGCCATGTCGCGCTGGTTGGTGTGATCGCTAAACGCACGGCGCCCGGACAGGTTTAAGCAACGACCGGGTCGGTAAGCGGAAGATGGCTGGGAATCCGCGGCACGCGCGTGCGCGGCTGGCCGTTCACGCCGGCATTGCCCGCGCCGAAAAGCAGCAGTCTGCCGTTGCCCGTGTTGCACAGCTGGTAGGACTGACCCGACTCGAGCAGGATCGTATCGAACTGCTTGAGAACGAATTCTTTGTGAGGCGTGCGCACGGTGCACTCGCCCTCTAAAACCATGAAAATGTGATCGTCGTTTTCATGGTAGTGCATGTCGTCCTGCGTCTTCGGCTCGCAGTTGATCACCCAGAAGTACGCCAATTCCGTCCGCCACAGGCTCAAGTGGCGGATCTCCGGATGCGCGTCGGCTTCCTTGATAGGGTTTTTCATTTCCACCATGGTGTGTTCCCCCTGTTTTAATAAAGGCGTTCAAGCGGTTCAATCGCTGCGCTCGGTTCAATCGCTGACGCTCGGTTCCGACCGGCTTGAACTGCTTGAACCGTTTGAACTGTTCGAACCACGCATTCTTTAGGCGTTCACGCCGTTCAATCGTCATTCTCCGGGACGCTTCGGTCGCTCCTTGGGTTTCACGAGACGCCCGTGGGTGCCGTCACAAAACGGATGGTCCTTCGACCTCCAGCAGCGACAGATGGCGATCGTCGTCGGCTCATCGAACTCCAAAACGCGCGGCACGATGTTGGTTGTTGCGTGCGAGCCGTCGCAAAACGGCGGGTTCTTGGTGCGCGTGCAGCGGCAGTAGGCCACGCTTTTGGACACCTGCCGGACAATGGTCGGTTGAATCAGATCGTCGTAGGCGAGAGCCATGTTGTCTCCTTGTTACCGGACGGCTTTCGAGCCGGAGCCAGACTAACCCTGCGGCGGTGGACTGTCAATCGGTCGTTTACACGTGCAGGGAAGGTCGCCCGCCCAAGCGCGAACGCCCGGTCCTGAGGCGACAAACGGAGCGCATCCGAGCAGTGAACGGGAGCGCGGTCTCGATTGACGCGGCCTCACGCCGTTTGCTAGCATCGAGCCTGCTTTCCTTGGGATGGCTACGTGCCTCGAGAAGAAGTCACTTTTCCCGACGGGAGCCTAGCCAGGCACTCGGCGCCGAGCGGTTGGGGCGTTCGCATCGCTTATTTTTTTCTCACGCGAACGCCGGTTGGAAAAGTCGTCTTGTGGATCGCGGGCATCAAGTCATCGGTTCACGCAAAGCTCCTCAGCGGCTTCCTCATCGTTACGGTTCTGTTCATCGCGATGGGCGCTTTGAGCTTGCAAGCGATCACCCATATGTCGCGCCAAACCGCTCTCCTGGACCAAGCCCATAACCGTCTCGACTGGTCGCGACAGATTCAGCACGCGCTCGCGCTGCAAATGAACTTCACGGCGATGGCGTTGCTTCTGAGGGACGAGACGACGGTCGAAAAGATCCTGCGGGAAAACAACCGGTTCAACAACACGCTGGCATTGATTGCCGCCGCCGCCGTACCGGAAGAACGCGATATTATTCAACGTATCCGGGTCGCTCAAGGCGAGGCGCTAACCGCGGTAGCGGACATTGCCAATCTCCTGCGCGACGGGCGAGCCGACGAAGCCATGGAAATGCAACTCGCAAAGGGTTACCCGCTGTACGAGCAAATCGCCGGGCTGGTCGATCAAATCGTGAACTTCGAGCAGACGTCAATGCGAGGCATGAGGGCCAGTGTTGCGGCCGCGACGCGACGAACGCAGGTGTTGTTGGGCCTCTTTATCGTCGCTTCGATGCTGTTAGCGATCTTGCTCGGATTCGTCATTTCCTGGTCGTTTATCTTGCCGGTGCGCGAGGCGCATGGTTTCGTGACCGAAGTGGCGCGGGGTAATTTCAACGCGAAAATCAACGTGGCGAACCGGGACGAGTTCGGGGTTCTCGCCGACCGCATGAACCAGATGAGCCGGGACTTGGAAGTGTTGTATGAAAAACAACGCGCCGCAGCGCAGCAACTCGAGAGCCTTAACCGGCAGCTCAGGGACGCAAACAAAGCGAAATCGGAATTTCTGGCCAACATGAGCCATGAATTGCGCACGCCGATGAATGCGATCCTGGGGTTTGTCGAAATGATGCTCGACGATCTCTACGGCGAGGTTCCGCCGAACCTCAAGGAACCCTTGAAAGATGTCCAGCTCAACGGCAAGCACCTGCTCAACTTGATCAACGACGTGCTTGACCTCTCCAAGATCGAGGCCGGCCGCATGGAGCTTTCGATGGCCGAGTATTCCGTCCAGGATGTCGTCGACGCCGTCGGCGCGGCGCTGCGGTCCCTGGCTTTGGAGAAGGGGTTGAAGTTCAACGCCGGCGTAGAGCCGGGCATTCCTTTGGCTTACGGAGACGGCATGCGCATCACGCAGTGCCTCATGAATCTCGCGGGTAACGCGCTCAAATTCACCCGGCAGGGAGCGGTCGACCTATGGGTCGAACGGCAGGGGGATCGCTTGCGGTTTCGAGTCTCGGACACGGGGATCGGAATCGCGGAAAACGAGATTGAAAACGTCTTTGCGGAGTTCCGCCAGGCGGACGCGAGGATCAGCCGCGAATTCGGGGGCACCGGTCTGGGCCTGAACATCACCAAGAAGATCGTCGAAATGCACGGGGGCCGAATCTGGGTCGAGAGCCGGCTGGGAAAGGGTTCGACCTTCTTTTTCGAGGTGCCGCTCCGATCGCGGGAAAGGGCGGGCGCGTAATGGCCAAAACCATTCTTCACGTCGAGGATAACGAGTTCAACCTGAAGATCGTGCGCCAGCTCCTGAGCCGCACTTCGTATCGCCTGATCGAGGCAGTCAACGGTGAAGAGGGAGTCGCCGCGGCGCGCAATGAATTGCCCGATTTGATTCTCATGGACATTCAGCTCCCGAAGATTTCCGGTCTCGAAGCGACGCGCCAGCTGCGCGCCGACCCGAAAACGGCGCACATTCCCATTGTTGTGATTACTTCGTTCGCGCTGAGCGGTGACAGCGAAAAGGCCAAGCAGGCCGGCGCGTCGGCGTACCTGGCGAAACCTTACAGCCCTCGTCAATTGCTGGAAGTGGTTCGGAAGCTCGCGCCGGAAGCATGAGGCGCCGGGAACAACCCATCATGGAAACGAAGGGCACGCCCAGGATCCTGGCTGTCGATGACAACAAGCAGAATCTCGAGATTTTGACGAAAGCACTGTCGGCCGCGAACTACGAGGTCATCACCGCGGCAGACGGCCCGACGGCGTTGAAGTTGGTGCAGACGGGAGCTTCGGATCTGGTTTTGCTCGACGTGATGATGCCCGGGATGTCCGGCTACGAGGTGTGCGAGCAGATCCGCGCCAACCATGAGACCCGCCTCCTGCCGGTAGTCATGTTGACGGCGCTTCATGACGTCTCTCACCGGATCCGCGGGATAGAGGCGGGAGCCGACGACTTCTTGACCAAGCCTTTCAATCGGGAGGAGCTTTTGACCCGTGTCAAATCGCTTCTCAGAATCAAGACCCTTTACGACCAAATCGAGGCGAAAAACCGGCTGCTCCGGACGCTCTTCGGTCGATATCTCTCGGAAGAAGTCGCCGCCGATATCGTCGCCGATCCGGACCGGCACCTTAAACTCGGCGGCGAGAAGCGCGAGGTCACGGTTTTGTTCGCCGACCTGAGAGGATTCACGCCGTTGGCGGAGCGCCTCGATCCACAGGATGCGGTCGAGATCATCAACGCCTACTTGACGCATGTCGTCGACATCGTCTTCGAACACAAAGGCACGCTCGACAAATTCCGCGGCGACGGTTTTATGGCCTTTTTTGGCGCGCCCGTATGGCAGGAGGACCATGCGGCCAGTGCCGTGCGCTGCGCGCTTGCTTTGCAGCGCGTTCTCGCGCATATTACGTTCGCCAAATTTCCCGACCTTCGGCTGCAAATGGGAATCGGCATCAACACCGGGACGGTGATCGCCGGCAATATCGGTTCTGAAAGGCGAACCGATTACACCGTGATCGGCAACGCGGTCAACGTCGCTCAACGTTTCGAGTCGAATGCGGGCCCCGGGCAGATCCTGATCACCGGCAGCAGCTACGAGCGCGTGAGCGACGTCGTCGAGGTCCGCGCGCTCGGGCTCCTGAGGATCGTGGGCAAGCAGGACGGTGTCATGGCTTACGACGTACTGCGCTGGCGCGCGCCATGACTCGAGAGAGTCGCCGGCGAGAACGGGCTCGCGGAAAGGGAGTTCTATGATCCAGAGGCAGAAGATCGGCGCGGCCGTAACGGCTATGGCACTGGGACTGGGGCAGTTCGGCACCGCTGCCATGCCGGTCAGCGCGGGACAGGCGGAGCAATTCACCCCGGAGTTCAGGGCCCAACGCAAGTCGTATGATCCCAAGCATACGCCCAAGATCGAGGCGCCCGACAAAGTCAAACGGGGCGAGTGGTTCAACGTGACGGTGACGGTGGGAGAAGGGGGCGAACACCCGTCGCTCAGCGAACATTTCGTGCGCTATATCGCGCTCTACATCAATACCGCCGAGATCGCCCGGGCTTACCTGCACCCCGTCTATTCGTTTCCAAGGGTGACGTTCACGATCGCGCTGGACGAGGGCGGAGCGCTGCGCGCCATCGAGGAGCCCACCCATTCCGCCGCGTGGGAGTCGTCGAAAAAAATCGTCGTGGTTCCCTAGCGCCGGGCGGGTTCACTTCCTTTGCATGTTCACGGTCACAGTGGCCGGTGTCGCATCGGTCACGGTGACGTCCTGGGTCGCTTTGCCCAGGGTCTCGTGCCAGACCTGAAGGGTATATTTGCCCGGGGGAACGTTTTCCAGCGCGAAATTTCCGTCCGCATCCGTGATCGCATAGAAAGGATGCTCGGTGACCACGACCCAACCGCGCATCCACGAGTGGAGGTCGCAATCGACGCGCAGAATCTCGGGGCTTCTAAATGTGATGGTGATCGTGCGGCCGTGAGGTTGGGCTCGGTTGAAGGCCGGGTTCTCCTTGGCGTCGCTCCGAACGTTGTGCAACAAGCGATCGCTGTTCAGAAACTCGACCGTCCCGCCGGCAGGCACGAGTACGATTCTCGGGACGAAGTCGCACTTTTTCTGATCCATTTTTACCGGGCTCAAGTCCCGCTTCCATTTCGCCCCCGGGAGCCCCTGAACCGAGACGACCGCGTTCTGGACGCCGTTTTTCGGCGAGAGCAACAAGTCGTCGGCGGTCTTTTCCGTGCCGCACAGGTATTGATCGATCGAGACGGGGATCCTTTTCCTTTGGACGGGCGCCCCGGTATACCGGACCTGGCCGTTGATCGTTCCCGCTGAAGCGGTTGCCGTAATGGCGCATGCCGCGGCTAAGCCGACGAGCAAGGCCAATCGTTGGTGGCGACTGGGACGGGCGTGCATAGGTTTCGATCCTTTCCGGCAGCGTCGGGATGGAAAAAGTCACCCCTTGCTATCACAGACCTTGCGTGGTGTCGAACGGACGCAGCTGAACGGTTGCAAAAAGGAATAACGCGGCAAAGCCGCCGGGGTGTTTACTGTGGAAATCGATAGAGCGCCCGGGGATTGTCCACCAAAATCCTCTTGCGCGTGCGCTCATCGGGAGCGAATTCGGCGAGGAGATCTACCAAATCCCCGTCATTGGGAGTCTTCCCGGGAGCGAAGTTGTTGGAATGCGGCCAGTCGGTTCCCCAGAGGACGCGGTCGGGCGCGGTTTCGATAACCGCGCGCGCGAAGGGAACGACTTCGACGAACGGCAGACCGAAGTAGGCATGTACGGTGCGGTTGCAGAGTTTATCCGCTCCGCTGATCTTGACCCAGAAATTCGTCTGCCGCAGCAGGTCGAGCAGCAACTGAAAGGCCGGTTGGTCGAGCCCGGCATCCGGATCGACTCGCGCCATGTGGTCGATGACGGCGGGCAGCGACAGCGCGCGGAGGCGCTTTTCTTGGTGTAGCAGGTTCGCGGGGTCGATGTGCAAATCGATCGACCATCCCAACCGCTCGATCCGGTCCACCAAACGGTCGAAAACGTCGAGCTGCACGTTGCCTCGAGGCCGGTCCAGCAAATTGAAACGAACGCCGCGGATACCGGCGTCGTTGAGCCTGATCAAGTCTTCCTTTGACGTCCGCTCATCGATCCGAGCGACGCCGACGAAGCGGCCCCCTGACAGCGCAATCGCGCGCAGTGTCACGGAATTATCGAGACCGTGTACGCTCGGCTGAACGACCACCCCGCGGGAGAGACCCAGAATCTGCGCCGTTTGGAGGTAATGTTCCAGAGGAGCCGCCGGCGGCGTGTACGCGCGCGTTGCCGAGAAAGGGAATTGTTCCGGCGGCCCGAAGACGTGAAAGTGGGTATCGCACGAATCCGGCGGGAGAGTGAAGCGCGGGGTTCGCGTGTTGGGGTCGGGCGGCAAACAGTAACGCATCAGGTCACTGCGGTAGCTTATAGCACATGGCTTATGGCCTATGGTTTGTCATTTCTGGTTGCCATATGCCATACGCCACCTGCTATAAGCCGCTACACGCCCATCTGCTGAAAGATCGCTCGCGTCAAGGGGCTTTCGGGGTCGGCCATATGATCGGACATCGTGTAGTGATTGGCGCCGGGAACCACCAGATACTCGCAGTTCGCGCCTTGTTCGCGGCAGAGCTCGAAAAAATCCTCGGACATCTGTTGCCAGCCCTTCGGTTCGGCTCCGCCGACCGCCACTAGGATCGGACAAACCGGCCGCGGCGGGTGGAGGAAGGGACTGTTCTCACGCGCAAGCTCGGGGGTCATGCGGATCTCGTCATTGACGCTGACACGCATGACCATTTCGAGATCGTAAACTCCCGAGGTCAGCGCGGCGCCCTTGATGAGGTCCCCAGGCAATCCATCCGTTTGCCAGTCGTGGGCGAGCGCCATCGCGCCCAAGTGCGCGCCTGCGGAATGGCCGCAGACGTGGATTCTCGATGGGTTGCCGCCATAGCGCCGGACGTTGCGATAGATCCACGCGAGCGCCGCGCGCGTCTCGCGCACGATATCGCTCACGGTTACCTGCGGGCAGAGATCGTATTCGATGATCGCCACCGTCGCGCCGCGACCGGCAAACGCCGGAACGAAATTGCAGTTTTCGTCCTTGCCGCCGCCGCGCCAGTAGCCGCCGTGAACGTAGACGAGCACCGGGCCGCCCGGCGGGTCGGCGGGAAAGATATCGACGACCTGCCGCGCCGTATCGCCGTACGGCACGTTCAGGAAAGCTTTGGATCTTTCTCTAACGGCGCGACTCTGTTCGGCTCTGCGCTTGGCGAGCGCGGGGTATTCGGGCACGGAAACTCGCGGATTGTATTGATACTCGAGCTCGTCGTCGCGAAATCCCCTGTACACGATTTTACTCCAGAAGTCTCCGTTACCATGGCGGTCAATTCAGTGTCAACGCGGATGTCGTATGCCGGAGCAGCGAAGGTCATTCCTGTTCGGTCCTCGAGTTCTCCCCGTCCGCATCAGTCGGGATTTCCCTTGTGCGGGACTATGGAGTTGGTCTACGCTGACAACGTCGTTGAACAGACCCTGCAGCCCGAACGACCGAAGCGACCAGCAGGCGAGCGACGTATGGAATTCCGAAAATGTCGCGCCTAACGAAATCCGTTTTGTTTGGTCTTTTGCTGGCGATCTTCGGCGCCGCTCTGGCGCTCCTTCCGCAAGCGCATCAACTGGAAGAGAATTTGGGGCTCGCGATCTTGTTCGGTGTTCGCGGCCCGATCCGGCCACCGGCGGACGCCGTGATCGTGAGCATCGACCGCCATTCGGCCGAGCGACTTGGCGTATCGGGTAATCCGGCTCACTGGCCGCGTTCACTGCACGCGCGGCTGGTCGAAAAACTGGTTGCCGCGGGCGCGCGCGTGGTTGTGTTCGATGTGTACTTCATCGAGAGCCGATCGCCTGCTGAAGATCAGCTGTTTGCCAGCGCGGTACGTCGGGCGGGCAACGTCGTGTTGGCCGAGGTTCTCAGGAGCACCGGTTTGGCCTCTGAAACCGAGGGCGCGGATCAACCCGCCCACAGGATCGTCAAGGCGCTCAAACCTATCGACCCGCTAGCCGAGGCCGCGGCTGCAACCGCTCCGTTCGCTCTCCCGAGAGTGCCTGTAAGGGTCAATCATTTTTGGACGTTTCACCCGGCAGCCGGAGATGCCCCCAGCCTTCCGGTTCTGGCATTGCACGTCTTTGCGCTGGACGCCTTCGCCGAGCTGGTTCGGTTGCGGAGCTCCATTGGTCCCGGGCCGTTTGAAGCAGCGAGTCCGGCTGTTTTGTCGGACTTCCGAACGAATATGGCCAAGGCGCTGAAGGAACTGAGGTACTGGTTTGAACACAGCCCGGGGCTTGCCGAACGGATGGTCATTGAGCTCGAGCGATCCGGATCCCCCATGACGGATCGGACGTTGAAGGCGCTGCTGGAACTCCACCGAACGGATCCGCGGCGCTACCTCAACTATTATGGTCCGCCGCGGACGATTCACACCGTGGCATTCCATGACGTGCTCCAATCCAACGGCGGCGTCGGACCAAACAATCCGTTCAAGGGCAAGGCGGTGTTCGTCGGGCTTTCGGAAACGCTGGCTTCCGATCGCGCCGATAGCTTCTACACCGTGTTTTCGCGGCCGGATGGCGTGTCGATCAGCGGTGTGGAAATCGCCGCGACGGCTTTCTCGAATCTGCTGGAAGGTACAGCGCTAAAAGCCGCCGCCCTGCCGACGGTGATCGCAATTCTCTTCGCCTGGGGATTTATCATCGGCCTTCTTTTCCGGGCGACGGCTAGCGGGTTAGCGGCTCTGTCGGCGATCATCCTCGGGGGGCTGTACTTCGGACCTGTACAACACCGGTTCAGCACTGAAGCGATCTGGTATCCCGTCGTCGTGCCACTGTTCTTTCAGGCTCCCGTCGGCTTTTTTGCAGCCGTGATGTGGCGGCATTTCGAAGTGAACCGCGAGCGGCGCCGCGTGCGCGCGGCACTGCGGTACTACATTCCCGACGAGGTCGTGGATGAGGTCGCGAACAACCTCGGCGACATGCAACGAGGAGGGGAAACGATCTATGGCGCCTGCCTGTTTACCGATGCGGCCGATTACACGACCCTGTCGGAGGGCATGGATCCCCGAGCGCTGAACGACTTCATGCACCGATACTATGGCGCGATCTTCGAGCCCATTCGCCGGAACAATGGCGTGGTCGTCGATATTCAAGGCGATTCAATCGTCGCGATCTGGAAGGGGCGCGACGGCGATCCGGCGGTACGAAAGCGGGCATGCGAGGCCGCCCTCGGTGTCTCCGAGGCCATCACGGCTTTCAATCAAAGCTTCGAGCACCTCCGACTTCCCACCCGAATCAGCGTGCACGCCGGGCGACTTTTCCTGGGCAACATCGGGGCCGGAGAGCGTTACCGTTACGGCGTAACCGGAGATACGGTGGTGAGCGCCTCGAGGATGGACTCGCTCAACAAGCAGCTTGGCACTCAGATCCTAATTTCTGAAGACGCCATCCGGGACATCGACGACTTCATGGTTCGAGAGGTGGGTCGATTTCGGCTCAAGGGAAAAAGCGAACCGTTGCGGCTCTACGAGCTGTTGGGGCGCATTGCCGGAGCAACCGACCCCGCGCAAACGGCGTGCGCCCGGTTCGGGGAAGCGGTCCGATGCTTTCAATCCCGCGCCTGGGACCGGGCCGAGGCGATCTTTCGCGAATTCATCGAAGATCGCGCGTGCCGTGATCTCGCGCGCTTCTATCTCAAACGCTGCGAAGAGTACAAGAAAAAGCCGCTTGAGGAGCCATGGGACGGGGTTATCTCGATGGAACAAAAATAGCGGCGGCCGGATTGCTGGCCCTGGTGTTTGGCGCGCCGCCGGCGCGCGCGGCCGCGCCTTGCGAACCGTGGGTTGCTCGATTGGTTTCGGCGCAGGGAGCCGTCGAAGTCCGCCGGACAGGCCAAACGCAGTGGCTCCCCACTAGGTACGGCGATACCTACTGCGCCGGCGATCAGATTCAGGTCGGCGAACGAAGCCGGGCGGATGTCGCTTTGATCAACCAGCCGATTCTCCGGCTCGACCAGAACAGCACGATTACGTTGGGAGGCTTGCGAGACGAAGGCACGTCGATTATCGACTTGCTGCGCGGAGCGCTCTATTTCTTCAGCCGGACGCCGCGCAACCTCGAGGTTCGAACGCCTTTCGTCAATGCCGGCGTGGAGGGCACGGAGGGACTGATCAGAGTTGAAACGAACCGGACCGTCATGTCGATCTTCGAAGGCACGGTTTCAGCCGTGAACCCGGCCGGGCGCCTCGCCGTAACCGGCGGGCAGTCCGCGGTCGCCGAGCAGGGCCGCGCGCCCGCGCTGGTCGTCGTCGTGCGCCCGCGGGAGGCGGTGCAATGGACCTTATACTATCCGCCCGCTCTCCACTTCCGGGCCGAAGAGTTTCCTCCCGGGCTCGATTGGCAGGGAATGGTTCGAACCTCGATCGAAGCGCTCAACAAAGGCGAGTTACAGGCGGCTTTCGACAGCATCAAAGGCGTTCCCGATACTGTCACCGATCCGCGGTTCTTCATTTATCGCGCTGCGCTGTTGTTAACGGTGGGCCGCCTCGAGCAAGCGACGGAGGATATTGAACGAGCGCTCAACGTGGATCCCGTTTCCAGCGATGCGCTAGCGCTTCAGGCGGTGATCGCGGTCGCGCAAAACCAAGAGGAACGCGCAGTTGAAGTCGCAAACAAGGCGGTGACGGCGGACGCGCGGTCGCCGGCAGCTCTCGTGGCCTTGTCATACGCGCGGCAGGCACGCTTCGATTTGGACGGCGCGCTGAGCGCGCTCGAGCAAGCAGTGCAAGTAGCCCCGGAGAATCCGCTCGGCTGGGCTCGACTCGCCGAGATGCGGCTATCCCTTGGCCGGCTCGAAGAAGCTCTCGTTGCCGCCCAACGAGCCGCCGTGTTGAATCCTAATCTCTCGAGGACGCAAACGGTCTTGGGATTTGCTCGCCTGACGCAAATCGAGAGGGAAGAAGCGGAGCGGGCATTTGAAAGAGCGATCGAACTCGACCAAGCCGACCCGCTTCCGCGCCTGGGGTTGGGGTTGGGAAAAATCAGGAACAGCGACTTGGGCGGGGGCAGAAGGGAGATCGAGATCGCCGCCAGTCTCGATCCGAGCAACGCGACCGTCCGGAGCTATTTGGGAAAAGCGTACTTTGAAGAGAAACGCGACGATCAGGCGGCGGCGCAGTATGAGATCGCCAAGGCGCTCGATCCGAGAGATCCGACGGCTTATTTCTACGATGCGATTCTCAAACAGACCACGAACCGGCCGGTCGAGGCGCTGGGCGATATGCAAAAGGCGATCGAGCTGAACGACAACCGGGCGGTCTATCGGTCGCGCTTGCTGCTCGACTCGGATCTGGCCGCGAGAAGCGCCGCGCTCGGCCGCATCTACAGCGATCTCGGATTCCAGCAGCTCGCGTTGGTGGAAGGTTGGAAATCCGTCAACACCGATCCGGCGAACTTTTCCGCTCATCGGTTGCTTGCGGATTCGTATTCCGTCCTACCGCGCCACGAGATCGCGCGCGTCAGCGAGCTGCTGCAATCGCAGCTCCTCCAGCCGCTCAACATGACGCCGATTCAGCCCCGGCTCGCGGAAAGCGACCTCTTCCTGATCGGCGCCGCCGGGCCGGTCGCTCTCTCGTTCAACGAGTTTCACTCGCTGTTCAGCCGAAACGGAATCAACTTTCAGACCACCGGTCTCGCCGGGGAAAACAGCACGTACAGCGGAGAAGGCATCGTCTCGGGAATCTACAAGAAGTTTTCGTTCAGCCTCGGCGGTTTTCACTTTCAAAGCGACGGCTGGAGGAGAAACGCCGATCAGAGGGACGCGATCGCCAACGCCTTTTTGCAAGCGGAGTTGACTCCGAAAACGAGCGTGCAGGCGGAGTTTCGCCACCGGGATTTCGAGCGCGGCGATCTCCAGGTGAGGGTGTTTCCCCAGGATGCTCCCGACGAGAGGGAGCGAATCGACAGTTTTACCGTCCGTTTGGGCGGACGACACTCGTTTTCGCCCGACTCGATTCTGCTCGGCTCGTTCATCTTTCAAGACCGAAACACCAGAACCCGATCCTTGCCTCTCGATGCCAAGCTCCCACAGAGCGCGATCAGCTTCGAGCTGCAGCATTTGTATCGCTCGCGCCGCTTCAATCTCACCAGCGGCATCGGATACTTCGACATCGACGACAAACTCGATTTGAGGCTCGGCCCGGTTTTGCTGCCTTCGACCAAGCAGGACGTCCGCCACCTCAACGCTCACGTTTACGCCAATATGCACGTGCTGAAGAACGTGACCCTGACCGCCGGAAGCAGCCTCGACTATCTCGACGGCGAGCACGTCGTCGTCCCCGGCGGCGACGAGGCTCAGTTCAATCCGAAGTTCGGCGTTACCTGGATTCCCCTGTCCGGGACGGCGATTCGGGCGGCGGTTTCGCGGGTGCTCAAGCGCACCCTGATCACCGACCAGACGCTCGAGCCGACCCAGGTCGCCGGATTCAACCAGTTCTTTGACGATGTCGACGTGACCGAGGCCTGGCGTTACGGCGCGGCGATCGATCAGAAGTTTAGCGAAAGCGTGTTTGGCGGCCTCGAGTTCGCCAAGAGAGACTTGAAGATCCCTTTGATCGACACGACCACGCTAACCACGCAGAGGCTGGACGGCGAAGAGTATCTGGCGCGTGCGTACGGTTTCTGGGCGCCTCGGCCATGGTTTGCAGCCACGGCGGAGTACATGTTCGAGCGGTTCGCGAACGACGGCCGGCTGCTGGCGCGAGGAGAACCGCGGCACAGCGATACGCACCGCTGGCCGCTCGGCATCAGGATCTTTCACCCGTCGGGAATCAGCGCCGCGGTGCGGGCGGCGTACTACCACCAGAGCGGCAGGTTCTCCCGGCCGATAGGTCTTCAATCCGCGACGAACAATTTTTGGACCGTGGATGCGGCGCTTCAGTATCGGCTGCCGAATCGGCACGGCTTCGTCACGGTCGGGGCAACCAACCTTTTCGACAGGAGATTTAAGTTTTTTGATTCGGATCGGGACAACCCGCACATCCAGCCCGACAGGATGTTTTTTTTCAGGCTGACCTTAGCTTTGCCATGAGGGGTAGTCGATCCCAAACTGTGCGGCGTAAACGGCGCTGAGGTTAAGCCCTCCCGCACGCAGCGTCGATAAACAAAAGGGAACGCGGCGCGAGTAGCGCGATATCAGGATGAATGCGGGCCGGCCTGGTCTAGCAAACTCTGTATTTCTTGCCGCCGATGTAGTACACGCAGTCGGGGTTGATCTTTGCATGAAATATGACCGCGAGCGACTTGCGCGAGGCGCCTGTATGAAGCTCATTTAAGTCCACAAAGGCTTCCTCACGGAGATGATCGGACGGCGCTGGCTTTTCCGCGACTCCATCAAAGTCCACAGCCGTAACCTTGATGTCGTTGTCGTTGCCAGACACCGGGACGAGAATCTTCATGTAAATGGCCATTGTTGAGCCCTCCCTTTTAGTTACTATGGCTGAACGCCGGCGCCAGCCTCCCAGCGGCCGTACAGGAACGACTCCAAAACCAGCAACTCTAGTAAGGGGGAGACTCATTGTCAACAGAAAGTTTTTGCGGCTCCGCCCCGGCAGAAGCCACCACAACGGGCTTCAACATACCACCCTCTTGACCTCTTGAACCGGAAGACCGTTTTTCATAGCCTACGCGCCGCGATCGCGGGCTATGGCTCGAAACGATCAGGCGATCCGCCAGTGGCATCTCTTGAGCCGGCTCGAGGGCCCTAGGGGCGCCACTCTCCGGCAGCTGGTTTCCGCGATTCCCCAACCTCTTGCGAAAAACCCGCGCACGATCCGGCGAGACCT
>DATMBL010000114.1:0-18770 GCA_035559295.1 Candidatus Eiseniibacteriota bacterium | reverse complement strand
ATCGTCGCCCATTTCCACGGCGGCAGGGGAGGCTGAAAAACGGGGAGCGGCGAAGAGAATTCCAGTTTTCACACGCTCGCGGAACCGATGGCAGAGGCGGCCGGCCGGTCGCGCCTACATCTTGTCCGGAACGAAATTCGCGAGATTAACGCGAAGTCTGGGGGTTCTATGCAATTTCCTGCCTATCGACCGAGGAGATTGAGGCGGAACGAAAGCCTAAGGCAACTCGTCCGCGAAACGCCGCTTGCCGCCAGCGACCTCGTTTATCCGCTCTTCGTCGTGCCGGGAAAAAATCAGGCGCATCCGGTGGGATCGATGCCCGGCGTCGCCCAGCTGTCGGTCGACCGCGCCGTTCAGGAGTGCTGCGAAGCGCGCGGGCTGGGAATTCCAGCGGTCATCCTGTTCGGCATTCCACGGCACAAGGACGCTCAGGGCTCGGAAGCCTACGACGACAACGGCGTCGTCCAGGAGGCCGTCAGGGCGATCCGGGAAAACGTGCCGGGGCTCTTGATCATCACCGATGTCTGCCTGTGCGAGTACACCGACCATGGCCACTGCGGCGTCATCAAGGATGGCGACGTGGACAACGATCGCACGATCGAGCTGCTCGCCAGGGAAGCCGTATCTCACGCGCGCGCCGGCGCGGATATCGTCGCGCCGTCCGATATGATGGACGGGCGGGTAGGGGCGATACGCCGCGCGCTCGACGACGAAGGGTTTCAACGGGTTGCGATTTTGGCGTACGCGGCGAAGTATGCGTCGGGATTTTACGGACCCTTCCGCGAGGCTGCGGAATCAACGCCGCAATTCGGCGACCGGCGCTCCTACCAGATGGATCCTGCGAACGCCGACGAGGCGCTGCGCGAAGTCGGCCTCGATATTCGGGAAGGCGCGGACATCGTCATGGTCAAACCCGCCCTCGCCTATTTGGATATCATTTATCGCGTCAAGCAGGAGTTCGGTTACCCGGTGGCCGCTTATAACGTGAGCGGCGAGTACTCGATGATCAAGGCGGCGGCGCGCAACGGTTGGATCGACGAGCAGCGGATTGTAATGGAGGTGCTCTACGCGATCAAGCGCGCCGGCGCGGACATGATCCTGACTTACTTCGCCAAAGACGCGGCGCGGCTGCTGCGCGGCGAATAATAGTTCAATCCGTTCAACCCGTTCAAACCGTTCAAACTGTTCAGACCTATCCGCCACGTTACTCACTACATACGAGCAACGCCGTTTGAACTGAGCGAAGCGGTTGAACGGTTGGAACCGTTTGAACGGCCTTAGCGCATCAGATCATCGTCTCGAGATCCCTGAGCTTGCGTTTCAACGTGCGCTCGCATTCCTCTTCGCGACCGGTCGTTTCGACCTGCGCCTCGGAGAGCCGGAAGACCAACACGCGATTGCGTTTCGCCAGGCGCAAGACATAGGTGCTCGAGTCGGCGTCGTAGTACACCTCGACCGCGGCCGCCGCGTCGATCGACTTTACGACTCGATTCGCCCAGCCCTCGATTTCGGCGGTGGCTTCGGCTCCCCGTTTCTCTGTTAGCATCGAGGAAGCGGTAGGGGAGTGGTGGAATGGTCCAAGACCCCGACGCTCCATGACGCCGCCGCTCCAGATTTCCAACATTAACGGAGCGGTGCGATCGAGCGTCTGGAACCGTTGAACGGTTATTTCTTCCTATACAGGCCGTCGATGAAACCGCTCTCGTCGAGTTCCTTGATAAAGCTCATATCCACGAACTGCTCGGGTTTCGCAGTTTTCGCGCGTGGATCGCGGGCGGCGATTTCGTCGAGAACCGTTTTGATTCCTTCGAGGCTCGGGTACTGCTTCTTTGGCAACATCGCCTCGCTCAGAATATTCTCGCGGCTCTTTTCGAGGATTTCGCGATCAACGCCGCTTCCCATGTACTTCCCGAGCGCTTTGACGGTCGCTTCCTTATCCGTCCAAATCCGATGGACCGCCTCGACGTGAGATTTCACGTAGCGCCGGACCGTATCAGGCTGCTCGCGGATGAAGCGTTTCGTCGTGGCCGCTCCCGTATGCTGAAATACGAGCCCCATCTTCGCCACGTCGGCAACGACGGCCAGACCTTTGCGTTCGGCGATGAAACTCGACGGCGGATTGATCACCGCGGCCGTCACCCTGCCGGTAAGGGCGGCGCCGAGCCGGTCGGGACCGCTGCCGACCTGAACCAGCGTGACGTCTTTGCCCGGCGTGAGGCCGATCCGGCCGAGCGCGAACCGGGCGATGGAATCGGTCGCCGAGCCGAAACGGCTGATCGCAACCGTACCGCCTTTGAGCTGCTCGGGCGTTTTCACGCCCGGCTTGCCGATCAGCACGTAATTGAGCGAGGTAATGCCGGCCGCGACGAACACCGCATCGGACCCCGCCAATGCGCTGTTCACCAACCCCGGGCCCGAGACCTGCGTTATGGGCACGTCACCGGAAACCAGCGCCAGTATCGCGGTCGTCCCGCCGGTAAAGAAAATCAGCTGAACGTCGAGTCCGTTCTTGCTGAAGATGCCGGCTTCCTTCGCCACCCAGGCGGGAAGCTGATCCGCGCTGACCGCGCTATAGCCCACGTTGAGTTTGCTCTGGGCGAACGAATTGGTCGCCCCGAAGATCAACGATGCGACAACAAAAAGACGCAAAAACACTCGCTTTGACACAATTTCACCTCCGCTCTTTAGCCGGGAGTATCATAGAATTCGGGCCAATAAAAAGAAAGCCCTTGCAGGGCAAGGGCTTTCAGGAATTTTGCCGGGCGTGAAACGTTACGCGCGGGCTACTCTGGATACTTTTCCGCTCGGAAGGACTTATGGCAGCCCGAGCAGGCGCCGCTCACTTCTTTGACTTTCGCTTCGACCGCGGCATGATCCTTCGACTTGGCAGCGGCGGCCAAGTCGCTCGCGGCGCTCTTCAGTGCCTTTGCTTTCTTCGTAAAATCGTCCCAGTTTTCCCAGATTTCTGCCTTTGCTTTCGTCTTGCCTTTAGTGCTGCCTTTGGGAAACAGTTCGGGGATTTTTTCCGCCGTTCCCATCAGGTCCTTCGCCTTGGTCTCGATCGTCGCATAGTCCTTCGACTCCACAGCGGCTTTGATCGCCTTGGCATCGGCGCTTTGCTGCTTCATCACCTGCTGTCGCTTTTCGATCACGTCCGCCTGCGCGAACACTTCCGTACTCAAGAAAACCGCGAGCACGCCAAGCAGCATACCAGAGAGTATTTGACCGGCGTGATGCATTGTTTATCTCCTTTCTTGTCGTCAACGTTAGGCGCCCCGGTTGATCTTCTTAACTTCGTTCAGCAATTGCTCGGTCGAGAGCAGGTCCTTTTCGCTGTTCGTCGGGCGAATATTCAGGTACCGAACCACCCCCTCTTTATCGATGATCACGTACGACCGCTTGGCCAGTCGCCTCTGCTCGTCGTACACCCCGTACGCTTGCATGACCTTGCCGTCACGATCGCTCAGTAGTGGATAGTTGATCTTGGCGAAGTCGGCAAAAGCCTTTTGGGAAAACGGCGCGTTCGCGCTGATACCGAGGACTTCGGTGTTTTCGGCTTGAAAGAGCGCGTAGTTGTCCGAACCGGACGCTTGCAGATCCTTGATTCAGGTCGGGCTGAAATCAAGCACGTAGAAGTTTATGAGAACGTTTTTCCCTTTGAGACTGCTGAGCTTCAGTTTGCCGCCTTTAGTGCTCTCGAGCTCGAAATCCGGAGCCTTCTCTCCGACATCCAAAGCATGCCCCTTCGTAACGGCGGCAGGCACGAAGGAAGCCGCCAGAAACAAGCCAAGAAGCAGCTTGCTCACAAGCTTCATGGATCCCCCTTGATAAGACGAAACCAGGCGCGAAATATTCGTTGAAGTCGGGTTTTTATCTCGCAGTTGGCCAATGGGTGTCAATCCCCCCGTTCGGGGCGATTTTTAAATGCCCCGTTCGGGGCTAGCTCATGCCCTCGCGAACAGCGAGAACCGCGGCTTCCGTACGGTTCTTGACCTGGAGCTTGCGGAAAAGTGACTTGAGGTGACCTTTGACCGTCTCGCGCGCTAGCTGCGTGAGCTGGCTGATCGCTTCGTTGTTGAGCCCCTCGGCGATAAAACGCAGAACCTTAAGTTCCTGATCGGACAAGCCGTATTTCTCATAGAAAATCCGGTCACTGGTTGCACGGTCAAGCACCGGCTCCGCAGCCGGTTTTTCGATTGTCAAATGGGCCAGATAGGGTGACGGGTGGGTGCGGCCGGCGTGTGTGTTGCGGATGACCGTGATAAATTCGTTGCGGTCGGTGTCCTTGAGAATGTAGCCCTGGGCTCCCGCCTTGAGCGCCGAGACGATCTTTGCGTCGTCGTCGTGAATCGAAAGCATCAGGATACGCGTGCGCGGCGAGATTGCGGAAATGAGCTTGGCGGCTTTAATCCCGTCCATCCTGGGCATCCGGACGTCGAGCAGAGCGATATCGGGCGATGTTTCCCGCGCCAGCAACACCGCTTCCTGCCCGTCGGCGGCTTCGGCTACGACCTTCAGGTCTTTGGCTGTTTCCAACAGCACCCGGAGGCTTTGCCGGAAAAGCCTTTCGTCATCCGCAATCAGCAATCTAAGCGGCATAGAAACGCTCCCTTTCCCACTTGCCGAGCGGCAAAAGGACCGATACGACAAACCCTCCGCCCGCCCGGTTACGCGCCGAAATGCTCCCCCCGTGGGCTTCGGCGACGAGCTTGCAGTAGGGCAGCCCCAGCCCCGTGCCGATCTCCGCTTTTTCCTTGTCCTGTGAGTAAAACGGGTCGAAAATCTTGGACAGGTCGGCTTCCGGCACTCCGGGCCCTTCATCCTCGACGCGCAACTCGAGGCATGGTCCGGCGCCGTTTTGTTGGCGCGCGGCCGCGTCGACAAAAATCCGGCGGCCGGGCGCGGAAAATTTGATCGCGTTTCCCAGCAGATTGATGAGCAGGCGAGTGAGACGCCGCTTGTCCGCGACGAGAGGCACCTCGCAAGGACGCGCGTCGGTGATGACCCGAAGGTTCTTCTCCTCGATATCGGGCCCCAGGATTCGAAGACTCGCCTGGATCACCTCTGCGATTTCGAAGGAGCTCCGGGAAAGCGGAATCTCCCCGAAGTCGGACCTGTAGATGTCGAGCATCTCGTTGACCATGCCGATCACGAGATCGCCCGCGCTCAAAAGGTCCGTGAGGATCTTTTCGCGTTGAGGACCGTTCAGGTCGCCCGGTCGCTGCTCGAGCCGTTCCAGGGTCTTTTTGATGCCCAGAAGCGGGTTCTTGAGATCGTGCGCGATCATGTGCGCCATTGCCGCGCGTTTCTTTTCGGTTTGTACGAGCTGCTCGCTTCTCTCCTCAACCTTTTTCTCGAGCTTGCGCCGGTAGCTTTCGATCTCGTTTCTCGATCGCCGCAGCTCGCCTAACATCGAGTTGAACGAATCCGCCAGGGTTCCGATCTCGTCTCTCGAGCGCGCGGCGATGCATCCCTCGTAATTCCCCGCGGTCACCTGCTGCGTGCCGGAAACCAGTTCCTGGAGCGGCCGCGTCAACCGCCGGCTCAGGAACCAGGAAACCGCGAGCGCCACAGCCACCCCGGCCAGCGCAATCATGATGAGGGTGTGATGCAAGGTTCGGAGCGTCGCCGCCATCTCCTGCGCAGAGAAAAGGATCGCGATGGTTCCCTCGCTTCCCCGGTCGGTTCGAAGAGGCAGCCGGATCTCGAGAACAGGCGATTGCCCCCCGCGGTGCCAAAAAGACACGCGCTCTTGTAGCGGTCCGTGAAGACTCTCGGCGCGGGCTGCGATCGGCGATCCGTCGCCGGCGGCGTAGGTCCGGTCGCCAATGGCCACTCGCACGCTTCCGCCGGCGATCTGTTCGAGTTTTTTGATCAGGTCGCGGTTGATGGCATATCCCGCGCTTACCACCCCGAGCACGCCGTCTCCTTCGATGATTTCGGCGGCGCGGAGGTACGCTTTGCCGTCCCGACTTTCAATGCCGTAATTCGACATCCCACCGATGCCGCGCAACAGCGCCCGGATGTCGGCCGACAGCGCGGGACTGTCGCCGTAGCGCGTCGGGTCATGAACGCGCAAAACAATCGCGCCGCCGCCGTCGAGGACCTCGATAAAATCGAGCTGGATCGAACCCACCAGCGGCAGCAGGTGTTGGAATAGTCGGTCGCGATCGCCGTTCCTGATCGCCCGTTTGACACCCGGCATCTCCGCGATCCAGTGCACCAACCCGGTCACCGTCTCCTGCTTTTCGGCCAGAAACACTTGAATCTGCTCGGCGTGGGCCATCGATTTCTCTTCGAAGCGGCGCTCGAGCAGGGCCGAAAGCGTCTTCGAGCTCCAGAGGATCGCAACGCCGACCGGAAGCAGGATGACGGCCAGCGACGCGAGCAGGAGTTTGCTGAGCAGGGTACGCATCAACGGCTTTCCGCGACGCGGTTATGTTTTGCAAATGCGGCGAAGCCCTCGATCCACGCCCGGACGGCATGGCCGGCGTCGTTCTTCGAGATGACCGCCTGGACACGGGCGAACGGATAGCGCTCCGCATCGATCGTCTTGGGATCCGGAAACTTTCCGTCGATCGCGAGCACGCGCACCCCTTCGTTTTCCGCCTCCTCGGGACGGACGATTCCGTACCCGAGCGAGCCGCGAATCCGCTTGATCGTGCGCAGCACCTTGTCCTTATCGGCGCGCACGACAAACGCTTTCAAGGGACCGCGAAACTCGCGTCCGAACAGCCGCTCGACGAACACCGCCTGGAGCGCCGAGCCCGGTTCACGGATGAGCGGCACGATGCCCTGGTCCTGGCCGCCGACGTCTTTCCAGTTGGTGACTTCACCCGTGTAGATGGCGCGCAATTGCTCGCGCGTGAGATTGGCGGCGGGATTCGATGGGTAACTCAAAAAAACGAGCGCGTCGCGGCCGATGATTGCCAAACGCATCCCGTACCGTTCTTCAGCCGCGAGGTCCCGGGTGACGAGACCGATGTGAATTTCGCCGGCGCGCACCGCCCGAACCGCATAGTTGGAGTTTGCCGGGACGATCTCGACGGTGACGTCCGGGCGCCGCTTGCGGAACTGATGCGAAAACTTCTCCGCCAGCGGCGTCAGGGACTGCGCGCCGCCGGCGATGATTTTGAATTCCGCCCCCAAAGCGGCCGTGGCCAGAACGGTGGCGAAAATGGCAGCCGCAGATGCCGAACTGACCGCCGCTCGCCACGCGATCCCCGGCCGGCCCGGGGTGATGGAAACGAGAGCGCGGCGCATGCGCAGCGACTTATAGGAATTATCGAGGTTGGAGTCAACGCTCGATGGTCGGCTCCACAAGCAAACCGCTCGGGTCAAGGACTGAGCACGAGCCTGTTTTCCGCTTCCTCGGCCTCGCCGCCTGTGCCGAGCGAAATATAGCGTCCGTTGCGCCACAACTCGCTCTGGTCGGCGTAGTGGGGTGAGAAAGGATGGCCTGATTGCCCGGGTAGCAAGACGGCGCGGATCTGCGGCGTTTCTTTGAGTTCGATAATGAGCCTGAGCGACGGACCGATGGTGTGGTGATAGGGATTCGAATGGCGCTGGAAACCCATATTGATCGTCACGTTATCTCCCGGGGTTGGGAAGGGCCCGAGAGAGAGGATGGGTCTTAGGACGGCGAGCCGTGACAGGCTGTGATCGAGGCTCAAGCTGTGGATCCGCCCCCACCGCCAGTTGGCGACCTCGTCCCCAAAGGCTTGCGCAAGCTCGCTGCACGCTTCGGCGAGGGAACGCTCCACCAACTCATGGCGCGGCAAGCGGGCAAACCAGGGAGAGCGCGGGTTTTTGAGGATATGATCGACCGGAATCATGCACTGGTTGAAAATTTCGATGTACGACGAAAACAGACGTTCCCCGAGCGCCGGCACGAGCAGGTTCGCCATCAAGCGAAAGTAAAAAACATGAAAAATCGCCGCCTCCGGGGAATCGGCAGCGCATGTGCCGTCCCATTGCAAAAGAAGCCGGATCGGCCGCTCCCATCGGGTCGATGCTCCGGCGGCGCGGTCGATCTCGGCGGCTAAAGTCTCGAGCGTGCGCTTGGCATGCAGCGAGACGATGTCGTTTTGCAACCTCTCCATGTCGGCCACCGAAAAGGTTTTCTTTTGCGCGAGACACTGCCGGATCCGATCGATGCGATAGGGCGGCTCGAAAAAATGAGAGAGAAAGTGAGGATACGACTGGTCGGCCACGCGGTGATTGGCGGTTGCGATAGCACCCTCGGGCGGGTTGTACAGGCGGGGTAGCTCGGCGAACGGAATATAGCCGCGCCAATCGTTCGCCGGGCGCCACCCCTCGAGCGGCAGCAGGGTAGGGATCGACGGTCGCAACGGAATCTTGCCTGCGAGGCTGTAGCCGATATTGCCCTTGCGGTCGGCGTACACGTAACTCAGGGTGGGTGCGCCGTGATGCTCGAGCCCGTGCAAGAATTCCTCCCAGTTTTTCGCCCGATTAATCGTATACAGCGCCCTAAAGTCTTCGCTGGGATCGTGAGCCGTCCAGCGGAAGCTCAAAACTTCGCTGCCCCGGCGAGAAGGCTCGAAGTCGCTCACCACCGGCCCGTGGCGCGTCGAGCGCACGATCCTCTTGATCTCACCCCGGCCGCGCACCCGGATGACTTCGGCACGGGTCTCCATTCTCAACCATTGGCCTCCCATGAAGTAACGATCCGGCTCGAGCGGATCCACTTTTTCGCTATAGAGTTCGGCATCGTCACACAACGCCGCCGTAACACCCCAAGCGATCCACCGGTTGGCTCCGACTTGAACGCAGGGAATCCCGGGAATGGAAGCGCCCCAGACTTCGTACCCTTCGGGCTGGGAGGGCCCTGGTTTCAACTCGAGGTGCATCAGGTACCACACGGCGGGGAGCGTGAGCCGCAGATGTGGATCGTTACAGAGGACCGCGCTGCCGCCGGCCGAGCGCTCCGGCGCGAGCACCCAGCTGTTGCTCCCCGCTCCGGCCGGGGCCAAGGGCGGGAGGTTCCCGCTCGTAAATTGCCATAGGCCGCGAGCGCTATCCCACGTCGCCTGCGTGATCGCGGGAGCTTCGTGCGGATACATCGGATGGAGAGAGCGGAGTTTTTGCGGATCGCTACGCAAGCGCTTCGAGAGGGCGATCATATTCAGCCGCGTGAAAAGGGCGGGGGAGAGCAGGAAAGCGAATCCCTTACCGATCGTCAGGCTGTCTTCGACCCTCCAGGGCTCGGGATGATGACGAAGGAGCCGGAACTCCCACGGGAGGCGTTTGCCGCAACCTTCGATATAGCGATTGACTCCGGCACTGTAAGCCTCGAGGAGCCGTCGATCCTCGTCGCGCAATATCCGGGCGGCGTGTAGAGCGCCGTGCCGGAGGCCGATCAGTCGCATGAAGAAGTCGAGATCCGGGCTCCGTTTACCGCGAAAGAGCGCCGACAGTTCTCGCCAGGGCAGAGCAAAAGGACCAAAGATTTCGGCGCTGCGTCCGCTCAGGAAGCAGCGGCTCAACTCCATCTGCCAGAGCCGCTCCTGGGCATGGAGATAACCCTGCGCCATAAACAGGTCGGCCTCGTTCTTGGCGGCGACGTGCGGCACGCCGTGCTTGTCCCAACAAACGTCTACCGTCTCGGCCAAGCCGGGTAGGCGAATGGTGCCTCGATACAGGGGCGCGCTGGCCGCAGCTAGGCGGCGCACGATCGGCCGGGCCGCCGCCGATAAACCGAGGAAAAGGCGCTCGCGCATCTCTCGAAAGGCAGCCATGCTATGCTTCAACCGCCGCGCGCAAGGAGAACGACGACAAGCGCCGCGCGGGATCGCGTGTTTCGCGTCTCGAGACCGAGACTCGCAAACCTACAGGATGACCCTTACCGAGGGCCGCTCCTTCATCCTCTCCATGTATTTTGCCAGGCGGGGTAAAGAGGCGTCGGGTATGACGCCAAATCCTTCGAGGCGGAGGAAGCGAGGTATCAACGCCGCGTCAACCAGGGAGAAAGCGCCGACCAGATAAGGCCGATCGCCAATTTCGTTTTCAAAGCGCTCGAGCAGCCGTTTAAGCTCGGCCTTCGCTTCGGAAATAAGCCCCTTGTCTTGCTGTTTTTCCTCTTTCATCAACTCGTTTCGGAGCTTCTGGTAGGCGCCGTCCATTTGCGTCAAGCCATAGTCGATTGCGATCCTCGCTTTGGCGCGCTCCGCCGGATCATTCGGCATCAGCGGCGGGTCAGGGTACTTTTCGTTCAAGTACTCGTTGATGATGCAGCTCTCATAGAGCACGGTGTCACCATCGATCAGCGCCGGGACTTTGCCGTAGGGATTGATCTTCAGATACTCGGGAGTCTTCTGCTCCTTTTTACGCAAGTCGATCGGAATCGTCTCGTAAGGAAGCCTCTTTTCCTCGAGCACGACTTTCACTCGCTGGCAATTCGGCGAGGATTTGAAATCGTAAAGCTTGATCATAGTCTCCTCCTTTTCTGAGATGATGCCGGCGTCGTTTTTATACTAGGATTTGCCTCGCACGGCCAGGGGAGGCTTTTCTCTCAACGCTAAAAACTCGCCTTGATCTGTCGATTCTTTGATGTTAAGCGGAGGAGCGATGGGCGAACCGAGCGCTGAAACGAGTCCAACGGCAGCGGCGCAAAAAATCGTGCGCGGGCTCCGCGGGGCCGGCATCGATTTGGTCGCGAGCTTACCCGACATCAACCTCGCTGAACTGCTCGCAACCATCGAGGAGGACCGGAGCCTGATGCACGTGCCCGTATGCCGCGAGGAGGAAGCGATCGGCATTTGCGCGGGCGCCTATCTCGTCGGCAAGAAATGCGCGGCGATCATGCAGAACGGCGGGTTTTTCAACAGCAACAACGCGATCGTGAGCACGCTTCTCCAATACGAGATTCCGCTGCTGTTGATGATCTACTATGCGGGGGATATCGGCGATCGCACCTTCAGCACGACCGGCAGCATGACCGAACCGGTGCTGCGCGCTCTCGGCATTCGGTTTTATCTCTTGCGTGACCCCGAGCAGGCGCCCCGAGCGATCGAACGCGCGCAGATTCTCACTGAAGACTCGAAGCGGCCCGTTGCCCTGCTGTTGACGAAGGACGTTTTGGGCCACAGACCGCCGACAGGACCGTTGTATTAAAGAGATTGGATAAGATTGGATTTATGTACTTTTGGTTCAAACGTTTCAAGCAGTTCAAGCCGGCCGGTTTGAACTGAGTGCAGCGGTTGAACGGTTTGAACTGATTGAACAGCTTTTATGCCATAGCATCGCCATGAGGCGGTTTGATTGTTTGCAGGCGCTGGCGGCGCATGCGAAAGATGCGCTGGTCGTGAGTTCCGCGGGGGCCACGACCCTGGAGTGGAACGCCCTCCGGCCCGGCGACGGCAATTTCCGCGTGCGCACTCTGGGGCTATGCTCCTCGATTGCGCTCGGGATGGCCTTGGGGCTGCCGCACCGAAAAGTGATCGCTTTGGACGGTGACGGCTCGCTTTTGATGAATCTCTGCTCGCTCCCGACGATTGCGCGCATGAGGCCCAAAAATCTCGTGCATATCGTCTTCGACAACGGCATCTACGAGGCGTCCGGCCATCGCCCGACCGCAACCGCGACCGGCTCCGACCTGGTTGGCATCGCTCTGGCGGCGGGCATCCGGCACGCGCTCTGGGCAACGTCGCTCGAGCGGTTTTCAGAAATCGTCGCCGAGGCGATGCGCGAAGCGCAGCTTACGTTCATCGGGGTGAAGGTGGACGGCAGCCGATCGCAAGTTCCGCCGTATCCGATGGACGAGGTCGAAAACAAATATCGCTTCATTCGATACGTGGAAAAAACCGAAAACATCGAAATCCTCAAGACCAATTTGCCGGCGAGCTACCGGTGACATATAAACTGTTCAAGCCGTTCAAACCGTTCAAGGCGTTCAAGCCGTTGAGTCGGTGGCCGGGTTGAACGAAGCGAAGCGATTGAACAGCTTGAACGGCTGGGACGACCGATATGTTAATCGACATCGAATTCAACTCCGGCGCCCAGCTTCCGCTCGACGCTGTTCCCGAGCTGGCCGAATTGGCCGAGTCGCGCGGGTTCGGCTGCGTGTGGGGAGGGGAAGCGAACAACAAAGACCCTACGGTGATGCTTTCGGCGGTTGCAGCCGTTACCTCGCGCGTTCAGATCGGGTCGGCCGTTTACCACATTCTCGGCAGGAGTCCGGCGACTCTAGCGCTCCAGGCCGCCGGGCTGCATGAGCTGTCACGGGGCAGATTTTTGCTCGGCATCGGGGCGTCGAATCCGACGATCGCGGGGTGGCACGGCTCGGTTTTGGATCATCCGATCGGTCGGATTGAAGAGTATCTCGAGATTGCCCGACGGGCGTTGCGCGGCGAAAAGGTCGAATTCGAAGGAAAGTACTACGCATGTCATGGGTTTAAGCTGGCCTTCAAGGCCGGGTCTCGTGCCATGCCGGTGTACCTCGCGGCATTCGGTCCCAAGATGAGCCGCTGCGCCGGGCGAGCAACGGACGGGGTTTTGATCAATATGGCGAATCCCGCCGAGATTCAAAGGATCGTCATGCAGGTCAGGGAGGGGGCGCGCGATTCGGGTAAGGACCCTGCAGCCGTGGAGATCATCTGCAAGGTGCGCTGCTCGGTTGCACACAGCTACGCGGCGGCGCGCGAGGCCTTGAGTCATGCGCTGACATACTATGCGCTCGCGGACTACTACCGAGACCTCCTGGGACGCATGGGATTCGCCGCCGAAGTCGAAGCGATGCGCGCCGCCTGGAAAAGCGGCGGTTTTCACGCGGCTCGCAAACTCGTTAGCGATCGGCTGTTCTTGGGATTGCCCCTGGTTGCCGCCACGTCGGCCAAAGAAGTTCTGGAACAGCTCGAGCCGTATGCTGCCGCCGGCGCGACACGAATTATTTTGCCCTACGTGCCGGCATCGGACGATGCGGTCGGGGAGATGACAGATTTCATCCGCTATTGGGATGCGGAAAAAACCGGGTTAAACCGCCGATAAAGGATCAGGAAACGATGCCGTTTGAATTGCTGAACCCCGAGGGATTGGAAAACCCCGTCGGATACTCGCACATCGCCCACATTACCGGCGGCAGACTCGTTCACGTTGCCGGCCAGGCCCCCTTTGACGCAAACGGCCAAGTTGTCGGCAAGGACGACTTCGTCGCTCAGTTTACTCAGGTCATGCGGAATCTGAAAACCGCGATTGCGGCGGTGGGCGGGCAACCGCACCAGTACGCGGTTCTGACGATGTATGTGACCGATGTCGAGGCGTACTGGAAGAACAGAAAAGCGTTGGGGGTGGCTTACAGCCAAATCTTCGGAAAGTTTTTTCCGGCGATCACGCTGGTCGAGGTGAGGCGGCTTTACAATCCCGATTGTATGATCGAAGTTTCCGGGATCGCGGTGCTCGATTAACGATGTTCGCAAGCAAGGGGCCGAAGCGACCGGTTCCGGCGGTCTCCTAGTGCTCGATTTGAAAGGAGCTCCTGCTCTTCGAGAACGCCATGTCGAGAGCGATACCCGTGACGATAGCCTGCCAGGCTTGATCCTCTGAAAGCCCTCTGCCTTTGATCGAGCGCCAAAGCAAGAGGATCTCTTCTTCGGAAATGCTGTCGAAAAGCTCGTGTTCGCCGTCGCGGACGGCCTGGGGGATTGTATGGTACCTCATTCAGTGTGGTTTAACCTTTCTGATTGGCGCTCGTCGGAGCATAGAGCAAGAAGAATGCCATGCCGCCGAACTAAATAAATACAATGCCTTAGCATGAGTAATCCGCTCTGCGCACTTTGACACATGCCAAAAATGCACGATTTTGCGACAAACTGGCCAAGCGAGGACATGAGGCGTTCTGTCCTTGCAATGGAATTATCGGATTGAACGGAGCGAAGCGATTGAACCCGGTTGAACGCTTTGACCTGTCCTTATGTTTGCGTCGCTTGTGGGTCGGCGGTGGCCATGAACGAGGTCAGGAGGTCCCGGTCAGCAGCCTCTGCCGCCCGAAGCCGCGCTAGTTCTTGCGCCAATTCGGGCAAATCGGTTGCGACGCGCGGTTCGCTCAGAGCCAGGGAGTGCTCGAGTTCCTTTTGATCGGTGAGATCTCGTTGCATTCGTTCCCAATGATTCTTGCCCGAAAACACCTCGAACGGCACCTCGCGGATCGCGTTCCCGTGGGAGCCGAGGAGGATTCTTAGCTGCTCGGCCCGTTTCCGTTTACCTTCGGCCAGCTGTCTCAAGCGCCGCGCAATGTGGGGATAGGGCGCCATATCGGCATGGGCTTCGATTTGCGCGGCGAGCTGCAGGAGTTTATTGCCGACCGAGACCAGTGCCTGAAGCACATCCCGCGGCGGCAGGTCTCCGTTGACGTACCTTTCGGGGAGGAGCCAGCGGCCCAACCGTTCCAGTAAGCCTGTCATGACGCGCGAAACCTCGCTGCTTCAAGGGTTCAAGCCGTTCAAACGGTTCAAGCGGTTGCTCGATCGCTTCGGCTCAGTTCGAACCGGCTACCCGGGCCCCCAACGGCTTGAATGGTTTGAGCGGATTGAACAGTTTTTCGGCCCCTTGTGTCAAGATCTCGCCGAGTTTGACTCGAAGAATAAAATCTGTTTGAATCCCCGCGATGTCTCGGATCACTATCGAGGACTGCCTGCGCAGGGTGCCTAACCGTTTTGAGCTTGTGATGCTCGCCGCCAAACGAGCGCGGCGGCTTTTCAAGGGGGCCAAGCCTTTGATCGATTCGGAAAATCGTGAAGTCGTCGTGGCCCTGCGAGAGATCGCCGACGGAAAAGTCAGGAAAGCGTCAGACGCATCGTAGCCGGTCACGAGCGACCGCTTGCCCACCCCCGGCGCCACTGAGCGCGGCTTTTTCCGCCCTTTTCGTTGAAAACCGGGCGGGAAAGGCTAGACTGTTTTTATCTCCGGCGAACCTTTATGGATAGCGAAAAGAAGGAACCCGATCTGAGCCTACCCTTGCCAGACCCACGGGATGCGGAAGTTGACGAGGAGGAAACGGAGCCAGGCCGAGCTCTCGTCCCCTTCGATCCGCTGCAGCGCTATCTCATGGAGATCCGCCGCTTTCCGCTGCTCACGCGCGAGGAAGAGCACCGTCTTGCGGTCGAGTACAAGGAGTACGGCAATCTCGAAGCCGCGTACAAGCTCGTGACATCGAATCTGCGGCTCGTCGTCATGATCGCCCGGGAGTACCAAAAGGCGTTCAGGAACATCCTCGACCTGATTCAGGAAGGCAACATGGGTTTGATGGAGGCGGTGAAAAACTTCGACCCTTACCGTGGGGTCCGTTTTCCGTCTTATGCGGTCTGGTGGATCCGGGCGTACATGATCCGCTACATCATGAACGACTGGCGTATGGTCAAGATCGGGACCACTCAGGCCCAACGGAAGCTGTTCTTCAATCTCCAGAAGGAGAAAGAGAAACTCGAAGCCGAGGGGCTGACCCCGGGACCCAAGCTCCTGGCACAGCGCTTGAACGTCAAAGAAGACGAAGTCGTGGAAATGGAGCAACGCCTTGCGCATCGCGATCTCTCCGTCGATGTGCCGATCGCCGAGGGCGAAGAAGCGACGATGCTCAATTTCCTGCCGGATGACAAGCAGTCGCCCGAGGAGGAATTTGCGGAAGCGCAGTATCGCCAGGTGCTGCGCGAGAAAATGGAGTCGTTCGCAAACACCCTCAAAGACAAGGAGCTGGTGATCTACCGCGAGCGACTGCTCAACGAGGACCCGCTTACGTTACGGGAAATCGGCGAGAAATACGGCATCAGTCGCGAGCGCGTGCGGCAAATCGAGGAGCGGCTCAAGAAGAAACTCAAAGCTTTTCTCGTCAAGGAACTGAAGGATTTCAAGGAGGCGAGCACGCCCGGTCCCGGTTAGCGAGACAGGTTAAGGGGCTGCGGCTGAGGTTTAGATCCGCCGCTCAGCCACGGTCCGTAAACGCCAGGTCTGAGCGCTCGACCTAAGGTAACCTTCACCTTTCTTGCGCTTGCGAGATTCGACCGCTTCTGATACCAGAAATCAACGAAAAGCTCGACGGCGCGCAGCGACTGATACGCCGCCTCAGGAGACACGACGTTGCGTTTCGAAAAGGAGGTACAGATCCACGCGCCCAGGGAGAAGGTCTGGAATTTCATCTGGGACGTCGATCGTTTCATCGCCTGCGTGCCGGGTTGCAAGGAAGCGAAGACGATTGAGCCGGGAAAACGTTACACGGCGACGATGGTTGAAAAAGTCGGGCCGTTCCGCGTCGAATTTCCCACGACGATCGAGGTTCTCGAACGCCGGGAGTTGAGCCATATCAAGGCGCAGGCATCGGGAGCCGACAACAAGATCGGCAGTCGCATGAAGGTGGACCTGGACGTCAATCTCCGCGGCGAAGGCGATCAAACGACGCTCGGCTTTATCGCGGACGTGGACGTTCTCGGCAAGCTCGCGGCCTTGGGGCACGGGATTATCAAACGCAAAGCCGACCAGGTGTTGGATGAGTTCGCGCAGTCGGTCAAGCGCCGGCTCGAAGGAGAGTCTTAGGATGCTCAAACGGTTCCGCCTCGAAGAGCCAGGAAGCGTCCGGGAAGCTTCGGAGCTGCTGGCGCAGTTTGGCGACGCAGCTAAACTGTACGCCGGCGGGACCGAGCTGCTTCTGGCGATGAAAGAGGGTCTCGTGCACTACGAGAGGTTGGTCAACGTCAAGACCGTGCCGGGGTTGAAAGAAATCAAGGCGGAGAACGGCATCGTTCGAATCGGGGCCCTGGCGACACACCATGAAATCGAAACCTCTCCGCTCGTCCGAGAGCGCTTGCCTGCGTTTGCCAAGCTCGAACGCAACGTGGCCAACGTGCGCGTGCGGGAGGCCGGCACGATCGGCGGGAACCTGTGTTTCGCCGAACCGCACGCCGACCCAGGAACTCTGCTCTTGGTTCTCGAAGCGCAGCTCGTCGCGGCAAAGGCGGCCGGCACCCGACGGATTCCGGCCGAGGCGTTTTTCGTCGATGCCTATGAGACCTCGCTCGAGCCCGACGAAGTGCTCACCGAAATCCACATCCCGGTTCCGACCGAGCGATCCGGTGTGAGCTACATGAAATTCGGCTATCTCGAGCGCCCGAGCGTCGGCGTCGCAGTGAAGCTTAGCCTCGACGGGGGCGCGGTGCAGAACGTTGGTATCGCGGTGGGGTGCGCAGGACCGGCGCCGAGGCGGGTCAAAGAAGCCGAGGAGCTGCTCCGCGGAAAAACGCCGGACGAGGCGTTACAGCTTCTTCCGGATGCCGGGCGCACCGCGGCGAAGGCAGCCCAGGCGATCAGCGATCTTCACGGGTCGCAGGAGTACAAGGAGCATATCGTCGGCGTGTTGTTGCGCCGCTGCTTTCAGGATGCATTAAACCAGTGCCGGTGAGGGCCCCGAGACCCATGGCGAAAGCACCTTTACGACGCTCTGACGTTCAAACCATTCCGCTGTCTTTTACGCTCAACGGCCGTTTGCAGGAGCTCGAGGTAGAACCGCACGAGCTGTTGCTCGACGTGGTGCGCGATCGGCTCGGCTTGACCGGCGCGAAACGGTCGTGCGACGTCCAGGTCTGCGGCGCCTGTACCTTGCTGGTTGACGGCCGCCCAATCAGCGCTTGCACGACCCTCGCATTCGAAGTGAGGGGTCGTTCCGTGCTGACGATCGAAGGCCTGGCCGAAAACGGCAAGCTCCACCCGCTCCAGCAGGCGTTTATCGAGCACGGCGGATTCCAGTGCGGTTTTTGTACACCCGGCATGATCCTCGCCGCAAAGGCGTTGCTCGACGAGAACCCCCACCCGACGCTCGACGAGCTGAAGCACTTCATGCACGGCAACATCTGCCGCTGCACCGGCTACAAAAAAATCGTCGAGTCGATTATGGCGGCGGCAAAACAGATGCGAGGCGCCTAGAGGCGCTTCGCGTTCAAGCGGTTTAGCCGTTCAAGGCGTTCAATCTGTTCAAGCCGTTCAAGTGACGAATCATGACTGATAAGCGCTTGAACGCTTCGATCAAACTTCGGCTTCCCCTCTTGAACGGGTGGAACGTGCTTTAATCCTCAATCCCATACTCCTTCCAATGTCGGTCGACGAGATCGAGATGGTCCTTCGGGGGCAGTGAAACCGCCGGATATTCGTGTTTCCGCGTGGCATCGATCGCCACGCGCGAGCCGACGTGGCGGCTCGGATGATGCTGCGGCACCGAAGCCGGCGCTTGTGAAGGATCAAGCCCCACGGCCTGCACGTCGCGTTCGATGTAGACATCGCGTTCGGGCCGCACTCTCCAGCTGAGAGCCCAGTCGATAGCGAAGTCGTCCCAGATGTCGATGTCGTCATCGACCACGACCGTGATTTTGCCGAACCCGGTTCGAAGCGACCAGATGCCATACATCAGCTGCCGCACCTGTCCTTCGAACTGCTTGCGCAGCGAGACGACGACGTACGCGCCGCTGCCGCCCGCTTCCTTCAGCCTCACGTCTTTGACCGGCAGGCGCAGCACGTGTTTGAGATGCTTGAGCAGCGGCCACTCGCGCCCTACGCCGCGAATGCAGCTGGATTCGGACGGGGGCATCTGGCTGATGAATGCCTGATAGATCGGATTGTTTCTGAAGGTCATGCACTTGATATTGAAGAACGGCTCATTGCCGGCGGGGCCCATGTACCCGGTGTATTCGCCGAAAGGCCCCTCGGGTTCGACCGCGTTCGGCGGGATTTCGCCTTCGAGCACGATCTCCGCGGTAGCGGGCACCTCGAGCGGCACG
>DATMBL010000113.1:0-15334 GCA_035559295.1 Candidatus Eiseniibacteriota bacterium | reverse complement strand
GACACCGGGTTGTTGTTAAACGCAACGCCCGTGCGGGCCGTGCCGTCGAGCACGGCGGCTTTCGTCCCTTATTTGGCGCCGGGGTGCATTGTGACGGATGTGGGCAGTGTAAAGGGGGAGTTGGTGCGCGTGATGGACAGGCTCCTTCCCAATGGAATCCCCTTTGTCGGCGCGCATCCCGTGGCCGGAAGCGAGAAATGGGGCGCGGTCGCGGCGCGGCCGGGGCTGTTTGTCGGGCAGCGCTGCATCCTGACACCGACCCGGAAGACCGATGCCAAGGCGCTGCAAAGAATATCAGGCCTATGGCGGCGAGTTGGCGCGCGAGTGGAGATCATGGACCCGGACACCCACGACATCGTTCTCGGCGTCGTCAGTCACCTCCCGCACGTGCTGGTCTACGCGCTCGTCAACGTTCTCGATCGGACCCGCGTGCCCGGAGTTGACCTCAAAGCTTACTGCGCCGGCGGCTTCAGAGATTTTACCAGGATCGCCTCGAGCCGGCCGGAACTGTGGCGCGACATCTGCCTGATGAATCGAAAGGCGATCGGCAAGAGCCTCGGTAATTACATCAAGCGACTCGAGCAATTGAAACGGTGGATCGATCAGGGCAAGGGCGATGCGTTGGAAAACGAGTTTGCCCGCGCCAACGAGATAAGGAGCCAGATGGGTTGACGCTTCGGCGGCGGGCTGCGGATGTGTTTCGCTGGCATCGGCCCGGCTGCGAGCTCCCGCATGGAAGGATGAAGCGCATAGCGCCACTGAGCAGGCCGTTTCGCGGCGACATCACGGTCCCGGGCGACAAGTCGATCGCCCATCGGGCGGTGATTTTCGCCAGCGTTGCCACGGGGACGAGCCGGATCTTCAATTTGTCGGGGGGCGACGATAATTCCCGGACGGTGCGCGCGTTTCGCCAGATGGGGGTTCGGATCGCCCGCGAAGGTCAAGCGCTCCATGTAGACGGCAACGGATGGGACGGCCTATCGGCGCCCCCGACGACGATCGACTGCGGCAATTCGGGAACGACGATGCGCCTCCTCGCCGGCGTTTTGGCCGGACGGCCGTTTACCAGCCGCCTCGACGGCGACACGTCGTTGCGCCGGCGGCCGATGCAACGCATTATTGAGCCGCTCGTGGCGATGGGTGCGCGGGTTAAGAGTCTCAACGGCGACGGCCTGGCGCCATTGGAGATCGGGGGCGGGGACCTCCGAGGAATCGACTACCGCATGCCGGTTGCGAGCGCGCAGGTGAAGTCGGCGATTCTTCTGGCCGGCCTTCAAGCCGAAGGCATCACGACGGTGGAAGAACCGGTTCGGTCGAGAAATCATACGGAACTGATGATTCAGGGGTTCGGAGGCGCTGTTTCTATCGAGTGCAGATCTGTTAGGATCAGAGGTAGGCAGGCGCTCCACGCAAGAGACATAAGGATCCCCGGCGATCTCTCCTCGGCGGCTTTTTTCATGGTCGCGGCTGCAGTCACCCCAGGTTCGGAACTGGTCATTCGGGACGTGGGATGCAACCCCACGCGCGACGGCATCATCGAGGTGCTTTCCCGGATGGGAGCATCGATCGAGCTGGCGAACAAACGTGTCGAAGCCGGGGAACCGGTCGCCGATCTCCGTGTCAGGGGCGGGGAGCTGAAAGGCCTCGAGGTCGGCGCCGAAATGGTTGCCCGGACGATCGACGAATATCCGGCGCTGGCGGTGGCCGCGGCTCTGGCGGAAGGCACGACCGTGTTCGCCGACGTGAAGGAGTTGCGATACAAAGAATCCGATCGGATCACGGCCATTGCCGAAGGACTACGCCGGCTCGGCGTGGGCGTCGTCGAGCGCGAGGATGGTCTGACGATCCGGGGGCGGAAACGGCTCGAGGGCGCTCGGGTGCGCAGCTTTGGGGATCACCGGATCGCCATGGCGCTCGCGATCGCCGGCTTGGCGAGCGACACGGGGGTCGAGATCGATGATCCGCAGTGCGTGGATATCTCGTTTCCGGGGTTTTTCGATCTGCTCGGCGCTCTGATCGAGGGCCGGCACTCGGGGCTTGATCTAAGGTGAGTCTTTGATCATCGCCATTGACGGACCGTCGGGAGCGGGCAAGAGCACCTTGGCGAAAAGGCTCGCGAGAGACCTTGGCTTTACCTATTTGGATACGGGCGCGATGTACCGGGCGTTGGCGTTGAAGATCTTGAGAACCGGGACGGATCTGAGCGATGAACGCGCCGTGGAAGCGCTCGTGCGGGATACCGCGATCAGCGTGTTCGACGAGGACGGAACGCTACGCGTCTTGCTCGATGGAATCGATGTATCCCGGGCGATTCGCACGCCGGAGGTAAGCCAGATGGCGTCCAAAGCCTCGGCGCTCAGGCCGGTTCGCGCGCGCATGCTCGAGCTCCAAAGAGAAGCCGCGCGCCAGCGCAACGTCGTGGCCGAAGGGAGAGACATCGGCACGGTTGTGTTTCCTCACGCGGAGGTCAAGATCTTTCTCGACGCCTCGGTCGCGGAAAGGGCGCGCAGGAGATTCGAGGAGCTCTGCGCGGGGGGACGCCAAGTGACCTTCGAAGAGACGCTTCGCGAGATCGAGGAAAGGGATCGGCGCGACACCGAGCGCGCGCTCGCCCCGCTTTGCAAGGCGCCGGACGCGGTAACGATCGACAATTCGTTTCTCAACGCCAATCAGGTGGCGGAGCGGGCGCTGGCAGAAGTTCGCAAACGATGGATGTAAATTTACTCAGGGATCGGAGTAGTTTTCATGGACCAAAAAGACGAAGGAACAAAAAACTCCGCCGGCGGCGCGACCGAATTCGAGACGCTCTTCGAAGAGAGCCTGCGGTCGGTTAAACCCGGCGGGATCGTCAAGGGAAGGGTCGTCGGGATCACGCCGACTCACGTGATGATCGACGTCGGCTACAAATCGGAGGGGCAGATCCCGATCCAGGAATTCATGGATCGGCAAGGACGGTTGCAGGCGAAGGTCGGCGACGAGATCGACGTCTACTTCGATTCCTCCGACACGGCTAACGGCGGCATTGTTCTGTCGCGCCAACGCGCCGAAAGCATAAAGATCTGGGAGCTGATCGAGAAGGCATACAACGAAGGGGAGCCGATCGAAGGCTACATCGTCGGCAAGGTCAAAGGCGGATTCAAGGTCGATGTCGGCGTTCCCGCGTTTCTTCCGGGATCCCACGTCGATATCCGCCCAACTCGCAACCTGGACAAGTTTATCGGCACGAGCGACCGCTTTGCCGTTTTGAAGTACAACCGCGCCCGGGGCAACGTCGTGCTCTCGCGACGAGTCGTCTTGGAGAAGGAGCGCGAGACCCTCAAGCAGGAAGTCCTCAAGGTCCTCGAAGAGGGCGTAATTCTCGAGGGAACGGTGAAGAACATCACCGGCTACGGCGCGTTCGTCGATCTCGGCGGGATCGACGGCATCCTCCACATCAGCGACATGTCGTGGGGACGGATCAGCCATCCCTCGGAAGTCCTGCAGGTCGGCGAGAAAGTCAAAGTGGTCGTGCTCAAGTTCGATCTCGAGAAGGAGCGCATCTCGCTCGGCATGAAACAGTTGACCCCCGACCCGTGGCACTCGGTGGCGGAGAAATACAGTGTCGGCGCTCGCATCCAGGGCAAGGTGATCAGCCTGATGGATTACGGCGCGTTCGTCGAGCTCGAACCGGGCGTGGAAGGCTTGATTCACGTCTCCGAGATGTCGTGGACGCGGAAGGTCACGCATCCGTCCAAGATCCTGCAAGTCGGCCAGATTGTCGAAGTCGTGATTCTCAACGTCGATCCCGGCCATCGCCGGATCTCCCTCGGCTTGAAACAGGTGATGCCCAACCCGTGGCAGCAGGCGAAGGAAAAGTACCCGGTCGGCACGATCGTCAAGGGGCCGGTGCGCAACATCACCGACTTCGGCATATTTATCGGCATCGAAGAAGGCATCGACGGGCTCGTTCACGTTTCCGATTTGCATTGGACCAAGAAGGTCAAGCATCCGTCGGAGCTTTACAAGAAGGGTGATATCGTAGAGGCCAAGGTGATGGGCGTGAACGTCGAAAACGAGCGGTTCTCGCTGAGCATCAAGGAGCTTACACCGGATCCCTGGAAGCTCGTGGCGGCGCGCTACCCGGTGGGGTCGAAAGTCAAAGGGCAGGTCACGAGCGTGCCGGATTTCGGCGTGTTCGTGCGGGTCGAGGAAGGCGTCGAGGGCCTGATTCACGTTTCGCAGTTGAGCACCGAACGCGTCGACAAGCCCTCCAGCCTCTACAAGCCGGGCGATGAGATCGAGGCCGAAGTCATTAACATCGATCCTAAAGAAAAGAAGATCGGTCTCAGCATTCGCGCGCTACGGAAAACCGAAGAGCGCCAGGAAATGGAAAATTACCTCAATCGCGAGAAGCAAGGCGGGCGGTTTTCGTTCGAGTCGATTTTGAACGAAGAGCTTCGTCTCGATCGCGAAGAGGAAGGACAGACCGGCCGCAAAGGCAAAAACGACCACTCATAGGCGAGGCAGAGGAACCATGGCCAGAAGACATCCGATCCTCAAGGGGCTGGGGATCATTTCGGTTTTAGTGCTCGTGCTCTTTGTCACGGTGTTTTTCTATGCCTATTTGACCGGCGGGGAAGCGAAAACACTCGCGTTGCTGAGCGGCGACGGCGTCGGAGTCTTGCATATCGAGGGCGCGATCGAGGACTCGTACCCGATCGTGACCGAGCTCAAGCGCTTCAAGGAATCCCCATGGATCAAGGCGATCGTCCTCCGCATCGATTCTCCGGGCGGCGCCGTAGCGCCCACTCAAGAGATCTTCGAGGAGATCCAGAAGATCAAAAGCGGCAAGCCGGTGATCTGTTCGATGGGGAGCATGGCTACGTCGGGCGGATATTACATTGCCAGCGCCTGTGACCAGATTCTTGCGAATCCGGGGACGCTCACGGGCTCGATCGGCGTCATCATGCAACTCGGCAATATCGAAGAGCTGATGAAAAAAGTCGGCGTCAAGTCGTACAGTGTCAAGAGCGGCGCGAACAAGGACATCGGATCGCCGTTCCAGCCGCTCACCCCAGAGGGTAGGGCCATCCTGCAGTCGCTGGTCGATAACGTCCATAATCAGTTTGTCGGCGCCGTTGCCGAAGGCCGGAGCATGGAGGAGGGGGCGGTGAGAAAACTCGCCGACGGCCGCGTCTATTCCGGGGCGCAGGCGAAGGAGCTTGGGCTGATCGATGAGCTCGGCAACCTACAAGACGCAATCGAGCTGGCGGCCAAACGCGCGGGGCTTCCGGAGGATCCGGCGGTCTACACCTCCCGCGAAGAGCAGGGCTCCTGGTGGGAGCGGCTTTTTATGGCCGTGATCGACGGGGGAACGGCCGGAGCGCGGCGCGGCGGTCCGCGTTACGAATGGTCGCCGCTCTGGTTGCGCTGAGCTTGCTTACCCGGACAAAAAACAGAACCTTCGTGCCGTGAGGGAGTGCCATGACGAAAAGAGATTTGATTGACGAGGTCAATAAACGGTTTCCGCATTTGTCGCGCAAGGACTCGGAGGTGATCATCAACGCGATTTTCGATTCGATGGTCGATGCGCTGGCGCAAGGCGATCGGATCGAGATCCGCGGATTCGGCAGCTTTGTCGTCAAACATCGGCGGGCGCGGCAAGGCCGGAATCCCAAAAGCGGGGTGCTGGTATCGGTGGCGGCCAAGCGGGTGCCGTTTTTTAAGGTCGGCAAGGAGCTTCGGCTCCGGGTCGACGGCAAGGAGGTCACGGAGGCGGGGCCGGAATGAAGCAGCTCTGGGCTCCCTGGCGGATGACGTACATCGATCAGGGCGTAAAAGCGGACGGTTGCATTTTTTGCGTGCGCGACGGCGCGCAAAGTCTGCGCGATGCGTTGGTTTTGGCGCGAACCGCCCATTCGCTGGTGATGCTCAACCGCTTTCCGTACAACAACGGGCACCTGCTCGTCGCTCCGGGACGCCATGAGAAGCGTCTTTCCAATCTGTCCGATCAGGAATATGCTGATTTGAATGAGACGCTTCGCCGCTCGGTCCAAATCGTCGAGACGTTACTTCGGCCGGGCGGGGTGAATTTGGGCATGAATCTCGGAAGATGCGCGGGCGCGGGAGTGGAGGATCATCTACATTGGCATGTGGTGCCGCGGTGGGAAGGGGACACCAATTTTATGCCGGTCGTTGCCGATACCCGCGTCATACCGCAACATCTGCTGGACAGCTATGATCGCTTCAAACCGCTGTTCGACGCGATTTGAAGCTCGCGGCGTTTCTCTCAAGCCACGGACCACCGACTACGGCACGGTTTCAACCCCGGGCGCAAGCAACCAAATGGAGGCAGACGAAAAGTGAATCAACCGAAAACACTGGGAGAGCTCAAAAAGAGCGGCATTCGAGTTTTACCCGTACGGGAAGAGATGCGGAAAAACCTCGTCCAATGCCTGGAGAGCGGCAAACGCATACTGCCCGGGATTGTGGGCTACGATGAGACCGTCATTCCGGAAATCGAAAACGCGATTCTGTCCGGACATCACATGGTTTTTCTCGGCGAGCGAGGCCAAGGGAAATCCCGCATCATTCGCGGTCTGGTAAGCCTCCTCGATGAGACGATCCCGATCGTGCAAGGGTGCGAGATCAACGACAATCCCTACAAGCCGATTTGCCGCGCCTGTCGTAAAAAGCTCGCCGAACTAGGCGAGGACCTGCCGATCGAGTGGATCGACCGAGACGCCCGATACGGCGAGAAGTTGGCGACTCCGGACGTTTCGATCGCCGACCTGGTGGGCGAGATTGATCCGATCAAAGTGGCCGAAGGACGCTACCTGGCCGATGAAGAGACGATTCACTACGGGCTCGTGCCGCGGACGAATCGCGGCATCTTCGCCATCAACGAGCTGCCCGACCTCACGGAAAAGGTTCAAGTCGGCCTTTTCAATCTGATGGAAGAAAAAGACGTGCAGATCAAAGGCTACAAGATCCGCCTCCCGCTCGATATCGTCATCGTCGCGAGCGCCAATCCCGAGGACTATACCAGCCGCGGCCGGATCATCACGCCGCTAAAGGACCGGTTCGACGTCCAGATTCGCACGCATTATCCAAAGAAAATCGAGGAGGAAATCGTCATCATGGAGCAGGAGGCGGCCCCGGTCGAGCAGCGTAGCCGCAAGGTCGAGGTGCCCCGCTTTATGAAGGAAATCCTCGGGCAGTTGACTTTCGAGGCGAGAAAATCGAACGAGATCAACCAGTCTTCGGGCGTGAGCGTGCGCGTGACGATCAACAACTTCGAGACCCTGGTCAGCAACGCGGAAAAACGGGCGTTACGCTTTAAAGAAAGCGAAATCGTTCCGCGTATCAGCGATCTGCACGCGGTGCTCGCTTCGACGACGGGCAAGATCGAGATGGAGTACGTGGGCGAGGACAAGAAGGAAACCGAAGTGGTTGAAAAGCTCCTGAATCGATCGATCGTCAAGGTTTTCGATCAGCACTTCAGTCTCAATTCGCTACAAAAGGTGGTAGAATACTTCAACGCCGGCTGGGGCGTCGAAGTTTCCGACCAGATGCCCTCCCAGGAGTATTTGGAAGGCATCAAGGAAATTCCGGGGCTCAAAGAGGCGATTCGATCGCTCGGGATCGCGGAGTCCCCCGCGCTCATGGCATCGGCGACCGAGTTCGTACTCGAAGGTTTGCACTTGCATCAGAAGCTCAATAAGGAGATTGAAGGCGGGCGGGCGACTTACGGCAAATAACCGACTCGCCTCGGTTTACTGATGACGAAAGCACGTTACAGCCGGTGGACCGCGACACGGGATTCGCTCGATGCGGAGACCGTGTTCGACCAGCTCAACGAGTACATGAACGAGACCGGCGACCTGCAGCAGGCGATGCGCCGCTTGATGCAGAAGGGGATCAAGCGCGGTGAAAACCAGGCCCGGGGGCTGGACGACCTGCTCGCCCGGCTGGCGCGCGAAATGCGGAAGCTCTACGAACAGTACCGCCTCCAGCCGGCCTTGGACGAGCTTCAACAACAACTCGAATCGGTCGTCGAAGAGGAACGGCAAGCGCTGCGCGATCTCGAGCAGGCCGGTCAGGACACGCAGTCACAGCAGCGGTTTCTCGACGATCTCCCCGGCAAAGTGAGCGACGCGGTCGACAGGCTCACATCCTATAGCTTCCAGAGCGCCAAAGCCGAAGCCGATTTTCGCAAGCTGCTCGACGAGCTCGAGCAGATTCGAAAATTGGAGAACTGGCTGCGGCGCGAGGGAACGCTGTTTCGCGGGCAGACGCCGCTCGAATTTCGCGAAGCCAAGGAGCTTATGGAGCGCATGGAGGATCTACGCCGCCTCGAAAGCCAGCTTTCGAGCATGCAGCTCAACAACGTCGATCGGGATCTCTTGGAGAGGCTCCTCGGAGGCGATCCGAAACAGGATTTCGAGGGGGTCATGCGCATGCAGTCGCTGCTCGACGAAGGCGGTTACGTCCTCGAACGCTCCGAGCATTTCGAGTTGACGCCCAGGGGCGTGCGACGCGTCGGGCAGCTGGCGCTGAGGGACATCTACCAGCAGCTACGACGCGACGGGCTCGGAAAACACACCACGCGCCATCGCGGCAGCCATGAATTCTTGACGGAAAACAGCCGCCCATACGTTCAGGGCGATCCGTTCCGCGTCAACATGATTCAAACGCTCAAGAACGCGCTGCTCCACGGCGGCGGCGTGCCGGTTCACATACAGCCGCGCGACTTTACCGTTTACGAGGCGGAGCACACCACGCGCGCCGCGACGGTGCTGTTGCTGGATATGAGCTGGTCGATGAGCTGGGAGGGGCGATTCGCCGCGGCCAAAAAGGTCGCGCTCGCGATGGAAACGCTGGTGCGTTCGCTTCACCCGCGGGATTATTTCGGAATCGTCGGTTTCTTTACGCGCGCCATTGAGCTCAAGCCGAAGGATTTGCCGCAAGCGACGTGGAACATGGGAGATCCGTTCACCAATCTGCAGGACGGATTGCACCTGGCAGCGGAAATGCTCGATCGCAGACCGAGCCCGAACCAGCAGATGATCGTGATCACGGACGGCCAACCGACCGCTTATTGCCGGCAGGGAAGGCTTTACTGCGAGTGGCCGCTCAGCTTCGGCGGCATCAGCCAACGCGCCGCCGAGGAAACCTTGAAGGAGGCGGAACGCATTACCCGAAAGGGAAGCACGATCAACACTTTCATGTTGGACGACAGTCCCGTGCTGCGCGGGTTTGTCGATGCCCTCACGCGCATCAATAAAGGCCGCGCTTTTTACACCCGCCCCGATCGACTGGGAGAATACCTTCTGGTCGATTACCTCTCCCGTCAGCGGAAGAAGGTGTAGTGCGCCCGGCGCATTACACGTTCCAGCCGTTCCAATAGTTCCCGCGGTTCCAGCCGTTAAAACAATAAATTTTAAGTCATTCTCCAACTATCCTTAGAATCGCTTTCCTGGCCGCGTGATTGAAAACTGAAATTAGTTTCAGTATACAAGCGATTCGAGGTTCTCAAAAGACTTTGCACTGCGGGATCGAATTCGGCGAGCGGTGGTTTCCATCATGTCAAACATCGCAGAGGGATTTGAACGCGGCCGCAATCAAGAATTTATTCAGTTTCTGTAAGTTGCCAAGGGGTCGGGCGTCAACAAACCTGCGAGCCTGCACACATTTCGCCACTCGTTTGCGACGCACTTGCTTGAAGACGGCTACGACATCCGCACGGTTCAAGAGTTGCTCGGCCACCGCGACGTTAGCACCACGATGATCTAAACCCACGTATTAAATCGCGGTGGCAAGGGCGTGTTCAGTCCAGCCGATCGACTATGAGCGGTCGTTACCGTGCTATCCCGCGGGCTGATATCGGAATAACCCGCCGTTACGGGCGTTTGTCGAGGATCACAATTGACAAACGACAGCGAGTCGAAGGATATTGCACCAAATTCTGCTCCATTCAAACCACGGGTCCCATAATAACCCGCGGCACGAATCCGGCAGTTCACTAGATAGTTAGCTGTCATGAGTGAATGGGAACAGCCGTCGGGCGCATCAACCAAAGAACATCAGCGTGGTGCGCCGCCTGTCCTCGTTCTAACTGCCCGCGACGCGGCTCTTAAGGCGCTCGGTGAGCTTCGACCCGCAGGACCGCCTCTAACAAGCGACGAACAAAGGAGGCTAATGCTTTCCTCGCGCACGGATGGCGGATGTAGCCTTCCACCCTACTATCTTGTCTACTTCCTCTTAGTAGACCTCCTCGAATTTCCTCATATGGGAAGGTGGGAAAAGAGCGCATGGACCGTCCCTATGAGATATCGAGGGCGGCTTTATGGGATCGAGCATCGCAAAATGGGGCTTGGCGTGTTCGCACCGAGTCTCGATCCGCAGACTCGGATGAGCGGAAGGCCCACTGAGGAACAGGAAGCGGATGCGAAAGAGATTGCCGCCCTCATAACGAAGGCCGTGGATGCTGCTGCTCCCTACTTCGAATGGCGTGCCGAACAAGCGGCCTCTGGCACGCAGCTGAACGTCCTAAACAAGGGCTCTTCTCTCTTCGCCCGCTATGAGTACTTCCGTGATCGATTTAGGGCTCTCACTGCAGAGGCCGAAGCTCGGAAAGAGGAGCGGCATATCACAAGAGAGAAGCTTGAAGATGGCACGGAAGTGGTCAGAGGATTCTCTCCTTCATACTCGCTCCGCAAGGAAGCGGAGTGGAATGCCCAAGCAGCTGTGGAGGCATTCTTCAGCTGGACTGAACACATCTTTATTCATCTTGCCATTCTTCGGGGAAGCGTCCGCACAGGTGACGATGTAGCCCGCCTAGCCGAATCGGATTGGAAGGCGAAGTTCAAGGCCGCCTTAGACCTCAACGACAATAAGATGAAAGATCACTATGACGCCTTGCTGGACTTACGGGCCCAGATTCGCAATTTCATGGCGCACGGATCCTTTGGTAAGCGCGGCGAGGCATTTCAGTTCCATTCTGGCGCCGGAGCTGTACCAGTGCTGCTCACAGATGATCAGCGACACCGATACTCGCTTACCGGCAAGACAGCCTTTGATGAGCGGTGGGCAATCTCTGAAATTGAGGACTTCATCGAGCATCTATGGTCAGGGGCGCGTGCGCCGGCGAAGCACTACATCCTCAGCGATCTTCCCAGCATCCTTACGCTTGCTGAGGACGGCACATACAAACGTGCGATGACCTCTGAGGATTCGATGAAGGAGTTTATTGAGCATCTGACACGTGAGTTCGACAACGCAGCAGACATGAACTGGTGACTCATTGGGTGTGCCTACGACATGATAGCTAACAACGCGCTCAGGCGACGGCCCTCGCGCTGCGCGCTCGGCCCGCGCCTGAGCGCGGGCGTTAGGCAACATGAAAAACGTTCGCGCGGCCCTCAGGATAGTGTGTAAAAAGAGGCTGATTTATGCAGGATGTCATCAATCTTTTTTATAGCCTTCCGGATTCTGATCGGAGAATCGTGCTTGGGTTATTTGGGCTCGCGGCGCTTTTGTTCATAGTGCAAGTCGTTAGGTCCTATTGGGCGAGAGAGAAAGCGAAGGTTCGGGCACATCTAATGCGGAAAGAAGCGGAAAATTTCTTCCGTGACCTGGAGCTGCGCAAAAAGCTGCCAGCGGTTTCCGTTGATATTGTATTAAAGGAAGGAGAGGTCGGAATCTTCCAGGAACCTAGCATCCTGTACGAGACGCGAGCCTATCGTATTTACGGCGGTGGGGGAACGCGCATCCGTGGAATCTATATCGGCGGAGGGGCGTCCGAGTCTCACCAACGCTTAAGACAAATCGATCAGGGAAAACTTACTCTCACGAATCAACGGTTGGTTTTCGATGGCCAATCCGAAAATAGGGCGACCAACCTGAAGGACGTCATCTCGGCAAGCCCGTGGAGTGACGCAGTTGAAGTCAGTTCTAGCAAGAGACAAAAAAGCCAAATCTATGCCGTAGGGAATCCCATCATCTGGGCCCAGGTGATTCAAATGTTCGCCAGCGGAAAAATCGAGGTGGGAAAGGACGAGGCAGAGCGAATCGCCTCTCTTGCTTCTGGTGGTCGAGATTTCTAATTTGGACGGGGCCGCGGGAAAGAGGTATAAGTTCGATATTGCCTAACAAGCGGTTTGAATCCGACGCTCGCCAAGCTTGCGCGGCTCACCCGGAACGTTAGATGGGTATCTACGATCCTTTTCAAGTGCTGCGGAAAGGCGTAAGATCTGCGATATGAAATTTCGTGTGGAACTTGAGCAAGAGGAAGATGGCCGTTGGATCGCCGAAGTCGTTGACCTACCCGGGGTTCTCGCTTATGGAGCCACCGCGGAGGAGGCCCAGGCAAAGGTTCAAGCTCTTGCCCTTCGTGTCGTAGCGGACCGTCTCGAACACGGTGAAGCTGGCCCTGACCTTGTCAGCATCTCTTTTGCCGCTGCATGAACCAGTGGTCAAGCACGCGTGCCCGACGTGTTTTGGCCGCACTTGTTCGAATCGGCCGGACCATCAAACGACAGTCCGGTTCTCACCGCACGCTTTCCCGTCCCCGGCTGGCCGGATTTTGTGTTTGCCTTTCATGACAATGAGGAGCTTGGTCCTCGGATGCTTGCCCGAATTGCAAAGCGGACAGGACGCAGCCCTGAAGACTTGTAGATCGCTATCTCGATAAGTTTACCATCCAACCCGCCGCTTGACCCGATTCCGGGTCAGCGGCATAGCGTTGGGCGTCTTAGTCACAGCGACATACTTTCTTGAGAGGCACAACACCTATGAGTCTCATCATAGCGCTCGGGCTCTTCGTTCTTGGGCTAGCCCTGGTCATCTTCTGTGCCGAGCAACTGGTCAAAGGCGTCATCGGGACCTCCCTGCACTTTGGGATATCCCCCTTTCTGCTCAGTGTCATCTTTATTGGCTTTGACCCTGACAACCTCTCTGTTGGTGCGGTGGCCGCGTATGAAGGGGTCGCGGGCATTGCCTGGGGGTCGATTCTGGGCGCCGCGATGGTGGCGATTGCCTTGGCCTTTGGCGTCTCGGCGTTCTTTGCGCCGATGCGTTTTGCCCAGGTGCCCCGGCAACTCTTGGTAGTGCCGGTGCTCGCGGTCCTCCTCCTGGGGGTGCTCAGCGTTGACGGGCAGCTGTCACGCATCGATGGCGGCATGTTGCTGCTCGCTTTTGCGCTCTCTCTGGTCTGGCTGGTACGGTTGAGCAGGGCCGGGCTGGACCTCAAGCCGACCGGAGAAGTCGCCGAAAGTCTGGAAAAGGTGCAACGGTTGAGCCGCTGGAAAGCCCTCGGCTTGCTCGTGGTCTCGCTGGTCGGTATTGTGCTTGGCAGTGAATTGTTGGTCACCTCGTCGCAAACCATTGTTGGGGCAGTCGGATTGTCAGAGACCATGTTTGGCATGACCATCCTGGCCTTTGCCGTGAGCATTGAAGAGCTGGAACGAGAACTCCCCGCCGCCTTCAAAGGGCGACCCGACATCAGTTTTGGGAATGTGGTAGGGTCGATCCTCGCGATGTGCTTGTTTAATGGCGGCATCATGGCGTTGGTCAAGCCGGTGGTGATGCCGGCACAGGTGTGGCGGTTTTCCCTTCCCTATGTGTTCGGCACCGTCCTGATTATTGCGCTCTTCATGCTGACACACACGGTCCCGCGCTGGGCCGGTGCGGTACTCGTGTTGCTGTACCTTGGTTTTATCGCCGGAAGTTATGTGGTCCAGTAACCTACACAGTCACACCAGACGCCGCCCAACAAGGGCTTGCAGCTGACTGGCTACAGCGTCCGCTGCGCTCCCGCTTCCGGCAGCAGCTGACGCCTGGCGTTAGGCAGATTGATGTGACGAATGGGAGCTTGACCGTTGCACTCGGTTCAAGTCGTTCAAGCCGTTCAAGCCGTCGCTGGCGCTGGTTCAAAGATTCAGAGATCAAGGTGCAGACCTGGAGGGGCGGATGAAGCTAGAAGCGGCCTTCACGGCCGCTTCTAAGTTCAAGGGCGTCGACAGCGCGCGGGCTCTGCAGCGCGAGCCGAGACGGGCCCACCAAAAAGCAGTTCCTATTGAAGTTTTCACGCGATTGTCGCCGGTACTTGCATTGGGTCTTTAAAGCAAACAAGCGATTCGATCTTTCCGTACTGAACTACATGGAGACTTCCAACCATGTTCATCTTCTGCTGAAAAATACAGGGTGGGGATGTCATACCTAAAAAACCACGGTCTTATGGAACCGTAGATGCTGAGACATAGCGCGGTCCGACCCCGAAATGACTTTCCGCTGACTTGGGGCGTACTACGGCACGAAACATGAAAAACTGTCGCACATTGTCTCGCCTCGGGCTTCTGGCCGTTGCGATCACGATTGCGGCCTGCTCCTACGTTACACGACAGGATCTACAGGCTGTGGATGGACCATTTAAGTTTCTTCACGATAATCAGACAACGCGACAGGAAGTTCTAACGCGTCTAGGGGAGGCAGCGAGCCTCTACGAAAACGGTAGGATTCTAACCTATATTCTTCGAGAGTATCGAGGGCAACTCCGGGTAGATAATTATAGAAATCTTGAGAGCGCCGGTGATTTGCGCAGAAAAACATACCATCTGGTGCTCGTATTTGGGTTAGACGGGGTGCTGGAACGGCACAGCCTGGTGCGGGTGCTATGATTCTTTCAAGCCAGCAACCGCTTGTAACAATCAGACTGCTGCGTGGAACGCTCATTGCGATGACGCTCGCCCTCGCAATGAACGGGTGCATCATCTTGCCCATGCCTGGACACGGCGGGTTCGGCGTAATCTCGAGCGAGGACATGGAATCGCTCGCGCGGGGCAACACGACTCGGGCGGACGTGCTTCTTAGATTTGGCGATCCAGCTCAGCGAATCGACGATGACAGAATCTTTGTGTATAGCTGGTCTCGAATACACGCGTATGCGGTTCCATTGGTTGGACCGGCCCCAGCTGAGGAAATTAGGAGAATACATTACCTGGCGATGGAATTCGATCCGGACAATCGGTTGAAGCGGATTAAGCATTTCGATCCGTCGCTATTTCACACCGGAAGTGGAGATCTTCAGGCGTGGATTGCAGCCAAAGATGAAGGAATTCCGATCTCGGATCCCTGAAAGGGGTGGTCACTCCTTCCGCCGAAACCACGGCCCCAAACCTGGATCGATCTCGGTAGGTGACCGTCTCCTACTCCGCGGGTCGACCGGTAGGGAAGTTGACGGCCTATGGATCGGCACCATCGAGAGCGATGCCGAGTCGATTATTCGACGTGTCGAAGACGCGATTTCCGTCATCCGACTTCGTGATCCGCGTCGGTATCGGCGGCTCTGTCATGA
>DATMBL010000112.1:0-5601 GCA_035559295.1 Candidatus Eiseniibacteriota bacterium | reverse complement strand
TTTGTCTGGGATCTAAGCCATGAAATCTATTTCCGCCCGGAAGGCAGGGGCTTGCTCCTCTGCGCGTGCGATCAGGATGAATTGCCGCCGGGAGACCCGCCGCTCGAGCGCGCGATCCAGGAGTTATTGGCCGAGAAAATTGAACGGTATCTCCCCGGCCTTGCGAGCGTTCCCATCCAGCGCGGCTGGGCCGGCCTTAGGACGCTGGTGAAGGACGGCCGGTTCATCATCGGGTGGGATCCAATCGTAAAAGGATTCTTCTGGCTTGCGGGTCTGGGCGGGCACGGCGTTACCACCAGCTCGGCGGTGGGCGCGCTTGCCGCCGACCTACTCCTCGGCCGAGAGCGTCCCGAAGCGCCCGATTTCTCGCCCGCTCGCTTTTTTCACTGAAGGCAGTCAAACTTAACCGGTTTAAGCCATCCAAACAGTCGAACAATTCCGCCAGGCTTGGGCGATCCGGATTGAACGATTTCGGAACGATTCGACGGCTGGAACAGCTGAAAAACGATTGACACAGTTGAAACGTTTGGACTGCCGTAACGCTTACAACAGCTTCTTTCGATCTTGACATCCCGCCGCGCCGCAACTAAGGATGGGTTCGGCCAGTTCCCCCGAGAGCTGCATGTGAGCGCCGCGGGCGCGGGTTATGCGCCGGAGGTCCGATGGACATCGTGAGAAACCTAACCGTTACGCTCGATGCGATGGTCAACGAGCAGTTCGAATCGCTCGAGTTCAAGAATTTTTTTGCCGTACCTTTGACCATCGAGCGGGCGCGTTTTTACGTCTTGCAAAACGCTCTTTACACGAGCAACCGAAGAGACTGCTGGGGCTACGTGCAGGGCTCGGCGCCGCTCGATGTAAAACGCGTTATCTGGCATCACGAGAGCGACGAGCTGGTGCACGATCCGCGCGCCCATATGGATCATTACACTCTCACGGTGAAGCAGGGAGAGGTGCTTGGGCTTACGCCCAAGGATTTTGCGGCGGCCGAGGTGCCAGCGATGGTCCAGGCGTGCTTCCACGCATGGCACCACATTGCGCTTCGAAACCACTGGCTCGCCGCCTATACGGCCTCGCACATGTTGGAACGGCGCAATAATGGAAAAATCGTGCGCGGCGGCGGCATGTCCTACCGGATGGGTAAGAAGTTCGAAACCGAGTTGGGCATCAGCTTGAAAAGAATGATCTCTCTCGATGTGCACGTGGTGGCGGACACGGAACACTCCGAGAACATTTCGGAGGTATTTGAACGCTACGTCAAGACGCCGGCGGACGCCGAGCTAGTGTTGCTGGGCGCGCGCCAGTCCATGGCCGTCGACCGAGCTTACCGCGGTGCCCTCGGCTACTACATGTCGCAGTTGGGTTCGTGACGGAGGAGCTTTCATGAAGGATCTCAATCATGCGTCGGCATTCTCCAAGAAAAGTCCCTACGAGATCTACCAGGAATGGGAGGAGATTCCGGTCTACAAGGGCTTCATCATCCCCGATCTGCTGAAACTCCGGCTCGGCGATTGGGCCAGGACGGGGGGCAGGGCGGCGTTCGTGAATCTCGACGGTGCCGGCGGGACGTGCGACACGGTGATCGAGGAGATTCCTGCCCGAGGTGAACTCAAGCCGCTGCGCCACATGTATGAAAAGGCGGTTTTTATTCTTCAGGGACAAGGCGCGACGACGATCTGGAACGAGGGCGGCAAGAAACATACGCTCGAATGGCAAAAGGGGAGCCTCTTCTCGACGCCGCTCAATACCTGGCACCAGCATTTCAATGCCCAGGGCAGCGAAGCCGTGCGGATGATCTCGCTCACCGACGCCCCGGTCGTCATCAACCGCTACCGCAACCTCGATTTCATCTTCAACAATCCATTTGTCTTTACCGACCGCTACAGCGGCGGCGCCGACGAGTGGGCTAAACACGGCCGCTATCTTCCGGAGATCAAGCGCGGGCGCGTGTGGGAATCCAATTTTATCGCCGATCTTTGGGCTTTTCAGCCCAAGGACTACAAGGAACGCGGCGGCGACAACCGCACGACGCTTTTCGAGTTCGTCGATAACACCATGAGCGCCCATCTCTCGGAGTTTCCCGTGGGGAAATACAAGAAAGCGCACCGGCACGGCGCGGGCGCGCACATCGTGGTGCTGACGGGATGCGGCTATTCGTTTCTTTGGGAGGAGGGGCAGGAGCGGAACAAAAAGCGCGTCGAGTGGGGTCCGATGAGCATGTTCGTGCCGCCGATTCAGTGGTGGCACCAACACTTCAACCCGGGAGCCGAGCCCGCTCGCTATCTCGCACTCAAACCCTGGGGTTTCAAATTCAAGGTCGAAGAGCTGAAAGACACGGGCGAAGACGTGAAAAAGGGCGGGGCGCAAATCGAGTACGAAGATCAGGATCCCGAGATTCACCGCATTTTTGTCGAGGAATGCAAGAGGCGCGGCGCCGAGCCCAGAATGCCGATGTTCGCCGCCGCGTAGTCCGATGACGCTCAACGGGGCGTGCGGAGAAAAAAGGTTTGACCGGTGACATACTTCGTTGCGTCCGACAAGAGGTAGCGTATCAAACCGACGATCTCCTCTTTCTTCGTGAGTCCGTTCATAAAAGGCGAGATGGCCTCTCGCTTCTTGAATTCCTCGGGAGTCGAGCCCGCGCGCGACATCGGCGTATCGGTCGCCCCCGGAGCGATCGCGTTCACATTGATCTCATGGGGCGCCAGTTCCAATGCGAGCGACTTCGTAAAGGCGATCACGCCGGCTTTGGACGCGGCATAATGCGCCGCTCGGGCCTGGCCCGCAACGCCGCGGCCCGAAGCGATGCTGATGATGCGCCCGCGTTTTTTGGGAATCATGTGCCGGGCGGCGCCCTGAGAACAGAGAAACGTGCCTTTGAGGTTGATCCTCAACACCCGATCCCATTCCTCTTCGGTCATGTCCACGACCGGCACGCGAGTTAAAACGCCCGCGCCGTTCAAGAGGTAATCGATTCGACCGTATCGCGACAGGGTCCGCTCGATCATGGCGGCGACGCTTTCCCGGTCGCCGACATCGACTTGCACGGCAGTCGCCTCGCCGCCGGTCTTGCGGATGTCTGCCGCGATGTTTTCAGCCGACTCGGCAGCATAGTCCGCGACGATCACCCGTAGCCCGTCCGCGCCGAGCGCGCGACAAATCTCGGATCCGATGCCGCCCGCGCCTCCAGTGACAATGATGACGTCGTCCATCTTGTGGCGCAAGGTATCACCGCGATCTCGTCCGGTCAACGAAAAGAGTTGTTCAAGTCGTTCAAGCCGTTTAAACCGTTGAAGCAACTCGGAGCGGGCTGGTAGCCACGGTTTCGCGAATTAGTCTCCCATTGATACGGAGCGCGCCGGCTGAGTCGAGCATGGCGGTTGGAACGGCTTAAACTGTTTGAACGGATTGAACTGACCCGGAGCGCGGCTCAAAAACCCCCCGGGCCGCGCTCCCGGTAGTGGAGTTGCGCGTTTCCGGAGGCGACCATGCGGTCGAAGCGTTTGCGCAGCCACCGCTTGAAAAGCGTCCGCGTCCAGGGAACGAGCAACCAAAGCGCGAGCACGTCGGTGAGGACTCCGGGAGTGAGAAGCAGAACGCCGGCCGCGAAAACCAACAGCCCGTCGATCATTTCTTCGGCAGGAATGACGCCCCGAGAGAGGCTTCGATTGATCTGTCGCAGGGTCCGGAGGCCCTCGTAGCGCACCAGGAAAGCCCCGAGCAAGGCGGTGCCGATGACCAGCAGCACTGTATTGAGCGCTCCGAGGTGGCCCCCGATCTTGATCAGGATATACAGCTCGATGATCGGAACGATGGCAAAGAGCGCGAAAAGGCGACCGAGCATAGGTTAACCGATCTTGAACGCAGCGCTCGCGACCACCGGCTCCGGGAAGAACTCCGGATGAATCAGCTGCGCCATCAACTCCAGCCCATCCGCAAGGCGCGGGCCGGGGCGGCTAAAGTAGGAGCGCGCGTCTACGGCGAAAACTCGGCCGGCTTTTACAGCGGGCAACTCGCTCCAACCGGCGCGCGTTGTCAACAAGTGCAGTTCCCGTTTTGTTCTTTCGGCATCAAAACCGCAAGGCATGAGCAGGAGGATTTCCGGAGCAAAATCGACGAGCGCGTCCCATTCGAGTCTGGCCGATGGTTCCCCAACGCGACCGAACCCCACTTTTCCGCCGGCGAGTTCGATCATCTCGGGGATCCAGTGACCACCGTAATAGAGGGGCTCGAGCCATTCCAAACAGGCAACGCGCGGCTTTGATCGGGAGCCCGCGGCGCGTCGGGATACCCGCTCGATTCTGTCGCGGAGTTTCCATGTCAATTCCCGCGCGCGGATGTCGGTGCCGGTTGCTTTTCCGACCCGCTCGATATCGGCCAACACGCTCCCGAGCGAGACTGCTCCAAGGCTGATGATCGTGGGTTCACGTGCGAGCAGCGTGCAGGCCTCGACCACTTCGGTTCGGTCCACGGCGCAAACATCACAGAGCTCCTGGGTAAGAATCAAATCCGGAGAAATCATCCGGAACGCGTCAAAGTCGATTCTATACAGACTACGGCGTGCTCGACTCACCGCCCGATCGATCTGCGCGCTCGTCATGCCTTCCGGGTCGAGCGCGCTTCGGACGACGATCGGCCTGGCCCGCGCTTCCTGCGGATAATCGCATTCGTGAGTTACGCCAACCACATGCTTGCCCAGCCCCAGGGCGTAGGCGATTTCCGTGGCTGCGGGAAGAAGCGAGCAAATGCGCATCGTGGTAGAAAGCAGATGACTCCAGGTTGTGAAAACGCCCAGCGCTTCTGCAACACGGTGCCGAGCGTGTTGAAATTGGACTTATCCGCCTGTGACTCTTTTGGACCTCAATGGATGTGATATGGTTCTAGTATAACGAAAAGGTTGATACACGAAAGTCCGAATTTCTGAGATTCATTGACCGATGGTTTATCCCGAAGTACGTCGCATTCATAGTCGCGACCTCGATCCGCCCAATTTGCCGGACGATCCGAAGGACTGCGAGATTTCGTTTCATCTGGTCGTCGGCCCGAAAAACGGAGACGGTGAAGAGGCGTTCGACTTTGCGGTCGTGACACCTGCGCGCCTGGCGAGGAATTCGGCGGCCGTTTGGGGGAGGGGAAAACTGATTTTGCGATCGTTCGAATGGGGCGCGCTGGCGGAAGCAGTGGCCAAACTGCTCGCTCAGTGCGCGCGACCGACCTGGGGAGAAGCGGTGGCGGAGCTCAACAAGGAACTGCGCTGGGAGTTCGACGGGCACAAAGGGAAAGACGCCTGACAAAGAATCGCGAGTCATGGCCAAAAAGAAAACGACCAGGCGCTGGTCGCAACGTGTTACGCAAACCAGCGACGCGCTTGATTTGGAAACCGGTGTTTTCTCTCGCGACAACCCGCGCGCAATCGCGGTTTCTCTGAAACGCTCCGCCGATCGCAGCCGGCGCCGCAAAGCCGATCCTTTTCGGTCAGCGATGTCGATGCTCAGCTTCTATATCAATCGGGCGGGAAAAAACCTCTCGGCGAAGCGACGGGCGCGGCTCGAAGCGGCCAAAGACGAACTGCGCGTCCTTTATGGGCGCAAGAGCCGCGGG
>DATMBL010000111.1:0-4967 GCA_035559295.1 Candidatus Eiseniibacteriota bacterium | reverse complement strand
GGGGTCCGATAATAGCCGCCGGCGCCGTAACTCTCCGTCCCGCCCACAACCACCAATCCGCCGCCCAGATCGCGCACGTACTTTTCGATCGCATCCATTGCCGCCTGAGAGAGCTGATACGCGGCGACGTTGTCGAGCACTACGAGATCGAAGGAGGCGATTTCAGAGAGCGCCGGCGCATGCGTTTCGGGTGAAGCTTGCACGACCGTGTAGCCCTGGGTCTGCAATGCGCGCGCAAAGAACCGTTGGCTCGCGCCCGAGAGGTAGAGAACCCGCGGCGGGCCGGTGACCTGCACAACGCCCTGGAGCAGGTTGTTTTCCGCCAGCATGTCTTCCGCGGACTCGAGCAGGACCTCGAAGCGGTGCACTCCCTGCTCGCGTAACGCCTGGCGAAAACTCACCGCGTTTCGCCCGGGATCGAGCTCGAGCTCTCGCTCCTGTTCGGGCACGCCGTCGCGCAGGAGCTTTAGCCGGGCCCGCGCCGCGGTGAGACTCTCGATCGCAACGCGGATCTCGAAGCTTTGAGCGCTGTCGACCCGCTGCGGCATCGAGAGATCCGCGACGTAGATCTCATTTTTCCCCCGCGCCAGCGTTATCGGAACGGCCGAGATTTCGACTCCCTGGGCTCGCAGCAACGACAGCGAGCGCGCGCTTTCGCCGCGGTTTTCGTTGGCGTCGGAGATGAGGACGATTTTCTTCTGCCGCCCTTCGCCGAAGTCCGCGAGCGCGGCCTGCAGCGCCGCTTCGATGTCGGTCTCTTCCCTGCCCTCTCGCGCGGGCAGATCGGCGAGTTCGGGAAGATCGGCGCGCGGCGGGAACTCCCACACCGGCTCACGGGCGAAGAACAAAACGCCGGTGCGCGCCTCCGGGTTTTTCGTCCGCGCCGCCGCTTGCAACAACTGGCGCGCCTTCTCGAGTCCTTCGCGGCCGACACTATAGGAAAAATCAACCGCGAGGATCACGTCGAGTTGCCGCGCGGCTTGCAAAAGCCGCGGGTTCGCGAGCGCGCCGGCAACGACGGCGCACGCTGCCGCGCGCGCGGCGAGAGCGGGCCAAGCCGCCCCGGCGCGAAACGCAAGCAGCGCCTCGGCGGCGAGCAGCGCGAGCACCGTGCCCAACAGATACGGCCAGAGGGGTAGGCCGCTCCTTGCATCCGTGGCCGGCGCTTGGGCTTCGGTCCGGCCCTCTCCGGTCACGCCTACCCGCGAGGCAATCTGCGATTCGGCTTCGTCGAACAGATTCACGGCAAAGCGGCCGGCGCGGCCGGCGCCTTTGTACTCGTAGACTCCTGTTTCGAAGGTCTCGGCAAAGGAGGGAGGCTGCGCGGCGGCAGGCACGACTTCTTTTTTCCCGGACGGCGCGGTCACCTGAATTTCGCCGTCTTGAACCGGCAGCGCAAAAGGCTCGCCGGCGCGCGCTGCCAGGCCGGGAAACTCCGGCTGGCCGGGTCGCATCCATTCAATCGCGTTATGAAAAAGCAGCGGGAACGCGACGCGCACGGGAAGATCGGAGGCGAGAATATCGAAACTGATCACGAGGGCCCGAAGCGGCCCTTTTTCGTATGCCCAGAGCAACGGCCCGCCACGGCTTCGCGCCAGCGTCACACCCTCGCCCTGCGCCAGCCGAAGCGCTTCTTGGACGAACAGGTCGGCCAGCTGGACTCCGGTTGTGATCGGATGGCGCTCGAGCGGGAGCTCCACGCGCGGCCGCTCGAGCTTGCCCGTGGCTCTAATCGGCAGATTGGGAGCCACGGTATTGATCAAAATGAAGTTGCCGCTCTCGAGAGGCGGTGGCCTGACCCGGTCGAAAATCACCACGTCGTGCCCGGTCAAATCGTCTTCCCATCGCTCCACCCGCGTCAGCTGAGCGCGCGGCAAGAAGCGCAGCAACCGCTCGAGAAACAGGTTCCCCGGGCCGACATAGGCCACTCGGAGCGGCGCTGCCCCAGCGAGGGCGAGAAAGGCGCGGTTATCGGTAGGAAAATCGTCTTCGACTTCGAGTCGCGCCTGCAACAAACCTTCGGCCGAGCCGTCGTAAGTGAAGATCGCCACCTCGCGGCCGTTCGCGGCGATTTCGAACTCCCGGCGCGCCAGGACGCTTCCGTTCAAAAGCAGCGACAGCGGCGCGCGCACGGGCTTGCCGGTAAAATTTCGCATGTGCGCCATGATCTCGAGGGTTTCGGAGCCGCCGGGCCGGCGGCGCGCTTCAAATCCGACGAGCGCGACGTTTTCGTTCCGCCCTTCGATCAAAATCAGCTTGAGATAGCGGTTCCCCCATGGAAAGTCCCCCGCGCCGTCGAAGGCGCCGTCGCTTACGACCACGATGCGATCCGGGCTCCCTTTCTTGAGAAATCCGTGCGCCAGCCGCACCGCCTCTTTCACCTTCCCGGGCGCGTCGAGCGGCGCGAGCGCCCGGCCGAGATCCCTCAGCTTGCGCTTGTCGGCCGTAAACGGCGCGAGCACGCGCGGTTGCGGGCCGGCACCGATCACGGCCATACGCTGGCCTGTGGCGAGATGGTCGATCAGCGAAAAGAACTCCCGGCGCGCGCCTTCGAAGCGCCTTTCCGACCTGCCGTTTGCCTTCATGCTCGCGCTCAAATCGAGCACGACCACGACATCGCCCGGAGCGGCGCCGAAGTGGAGGAGCGCCGGATCGGCAAGCGCGCCGACGAGGAAAACCGCGGCGAGAATTTGCAAAATCAGAAGGAGGTTGTGGCGCACCAGCCAGCCGAGCCGGGTGCCCAGCGGGCGTTTCTTCAGCACCCGCTCCCAGATGAAGTACGTCGTGGTCCTGAGCTGAATGCCGCGAGGCCGCAGGCTGTGGAGGAAAACGATGAGCGGCACCGCCCCGAGCAACAGCAGCAACGCGCTTGGAAGGCCCCACAACATAGCGTTAGCCAACCGATGCTCAACGGTTCTCTTCGGTTCGGGTCGAACGGCTTGAACCGCGTGAACGATTCGAACCCTTCGCCGGCGGGATGCGCTCTCGGGGCGCGGTCATGCGACGCTCCTCGCCTCGCTCAAGGTTTTGAGGACGAATTCCTCGAACGGCACATCGGTCGTGGTTCTCAGGTAATCGATCTGCCGGTTCGAGCAGACGCTTTCGATTTCGGCTATGTACCGTTCCAGTTCCGCTTGATAGCGGCGCACCAGGTCGGGGTCGATAAAGCAACGCCGCATCCGGGCGCGCTCGATATCGAGCAAGCTCACGTCGCCCGGGGCGGGCGGCTTCATCTCCTGCGCGTCGAGCACGTGAATGATCAGCAACTGGTGTTTACGGCGCGCCAGCTCCTCGATCGCCGGCCGCCACCCCTCGGGATCGAGAAGATCGCTCACCAGCACGAGCAAACCCGGATGCGGGAAAAGCCGGACGAACGCGCGCGCGGTGGCCCGGAGATCGGTTTCGCCGCCGCACGTGAGCTTGCTCAGGAACTGAAACAGCGCGAGGATCTGCTTGCGGCCGCGCGCCAGCGACAACGGCGACCCCAGATCCGCGGCAAACGCCGCGCCACCGACGCGGTCGAGATTCTTTAGGCCGATATAGCCCAACGCCGCCGCGACCCGCTTGGCGTACTCGAGTTTGGGCGGGCTACCCGCCGCCATCGAGCGGCTCGCGTCCACGAGGAGATAGACGTTCATCTCCTCCTCGGCCGTAAACACTTTGAGCAGAAGCCGATCGAGACGGCGGTAGACGTTCCAATCGACGTAGCGCAGATCGTCGCCGCGTTGATAGCGGCGATAATCGGCGAATTCCAGGCTGGAGCCCTTGCGCGAGGAAGCGTGCTCTCCCTTGGCGCTCGCCCAGCTCAACCGCTTGGCGATCAACCGGAGGTTTTCCAGTTTCCTTAAAAACTCGACGTCGAGGAAATTCCTCGCCTCGGCATCCTCGAGCGTTTCCGGCTGTTGCAACGGCCCCATCGTTTGCCTGCGTGCTCCGATCGTGAGCGCACCGGAGCAGGTTCAACGCGCTCCTTCTATTCGACTTCGGCGACCCGTTCGAGGACCTCTTCCAAAATAGCTTCGCTGCTCACGTCTTCGGCATCGGCTTCGAGATTGAGAATCAGCCGGTGCCGCAAGCTCGGACGGCTCATCGCACGGATGTCCTCAAAGGACACGTTGGGCCGTCCGGAAAGAAGCGCACGCGCCTTGGCCGCAAGAATCAGGCTCTGCAAACCCCGCGGGCTCGAGCCATAAACCACGAAACGCTGCGCCAGCGGGGAAACGGCACTGGTTGGGCCGTCGCCCCGGTGCGTCGCGAGCACGATCCGGACCGCGTAGTCTTTGACCGTCTCGGCCAACGGCACTTCCCGCACCCACTGCCGCATCCGCAGGATCGTTCCCGCATCGAGTATTTCACGCAGCGCCGGCGGGAGCGACGATGTCGTGAGATCGGCGATCCGGCTCAATTCCGCCCGGCTCGGATACTGCAGCAGGAGTTTGAAGAAGAAGCGATCGATCTGGGCTTCAGGAAGCGGGTAGGTGCCTTCCATCTCGATCGGATTTTGGGTTGCCAGAACCATGAACGGGTTTTCCAGCCGGTGGACCTTACCGCCGACGGTCACGCTTCCCTCTTGCATCGCCTCGAGCAGCGCCGACTGCGTTTTCGGGGTCGCTCGGTTGATCTCGTCGGCCAAAACGATATGAGCGAAAACCGGCCCGCGCTGGAACTCGAACACCTTTCTCCCGGACGGATCGTCGGTCAGAACGTTCGTGCCGGTGATATCGGCCGGCATGAGATCCGGCGTGAACTGGACGCGCGAGAAGCTCAGACTGAGAATCTCACCGAGACTGCGGACCATGAGCGTCTTTCCGAGCCCCGGCACGCCCTCGAGCAAACAATGGCCGCCGCACACGAGCGCGATAAACGTCTGCTCGATCAGTTCCTCATGGCCGACTACCACGCGCGCCATTTCCGCTTTGAGTTCATCGAAGGCGCGGCGCGAGGTCGCCATGCGATCTTCAATTTCC
>DATMBL010000110.1:0-2891 GCA_035559295.1 Candidatus Eiseniibacteriota bacterium | reverse complement strand
CACGCCACGGTTACGGTCGAGCCTCCCCGCCACGAGACAGGTGTACTCCTTTTCGACTAGCGAGTTCGCGAATGCCTGTTCCAGCGTACGGGCGGCAGTCGGCGTTTTGGCGACCACGAGCAGTCCCGATGTATCGCGATCGAGCCGATGAACCAACCGCGGAGCGACTCCTTCGGCACGGTATTTCTTCTCGAGCATGCCGAGCACCGTGTGGCGTTTGAGGATCCCCTTGGCCTCATGGACGGCGACACCGGGCGGTTTATCGATCACCACGACATCGGCGTCCTCGAAGACGAGTTTGAGCCGCTCGGTGGACGGCGCCCTCGCTTGCGCAGAAGCGGTCATTTTCCCTTACGATTATAGATATCGCCGGCGCGTGCTCCCGATCAAGGGAAGACTGGCGCAATATTTGCAATTCTTTAGGAATTAAGATAAGTTACGTGCTCGGCGTTAACTGCGCGCTCTGTCTGCGCGCAGCGCCCTGGCGAGGTTGTCATTGAGCCGTAATGAGTCGGTCGATGCGCTCCGAAAAAGAATCGATCAAGTTGATGAAAAGCTAGTAGCCCTACTGAACGAGCGGGCCGCTCTTGCGCAGAAAATTGGGCTCAGCAAGAGCCTTAACAACCAAGAGGTCTACGCCCCCAACCGCGAGAAGGAAGTCCTTCGTCGGGTAGCGACTCTGAATGCCGGGCCGCTCCCCGAGCCGGCCGTTCGCGCGATCTTCCGCGAAATCATTTCGGCCTCGCGCTCTCTGGAAGAGCCAACCAGAGTCGTTTATCTCGGGCCCGAGGCGACTTACACTCACGCCGCGGCGCGAGAGAAGTTCGGCTCATCGGCGCACCTCGACTCATGCGCCACGATCGCCGATGTTTTCCAGGAGGTCGCGCAGGGTCGCGCGATCTTCGGCGTCGTGCCGATCGAAAACTCAACCGAGGGCGCCGTCGGTCACACGCTCGATCTGTTGGTTGAGTCGGACGCAAGGATCTGCGCCGAGTTGTTTTTGGAAATTCATCACTGTTTGCTGTCGCGCAACGGCGATCGAGAAAAGATCCGGCGGATCGTTTCCCACCCGCACGCCTTGGCCCAGTGCCGGCGCTGGCTGTCACGTCATTTCCCGCACGCGGAGCTCGAAGAGGTGCCGAGCACGGCGCTAGCGGCGCTGATGGCATCGTCCGAGCCTGGGCTCGCCGCGATCTCCAGCGCCGTGGCGAAAGAAGTTTACGATTTACAGGTGATTGCAGCCAATATCGAAGACCATGCGCATAACATCACGCGTTTCGTCGTGATTGGCGGGAGCGATTCGCGGCCGAGCGGCGACGACAAAACGTCGTTGGTTTTCTCGGTCAAGGACGAGCCCGGGATACTTCACCGGATGTTGGCACCGTTCGCCAAAAGCCGGATCAACTTGACCAAGATCGAATCGCGGCCGATCAAGAACAAGCCATGGGAGTACATGTTTTTCATCGACATCAAAGGCCACGAGGACGAGTCCCGCGTGCGAAGGGCGATCGACACGCTGCGTAAGAAGTGTCTCTTTCTAAAGGTCCTCGGCTCGTATCCGAGCGGTGTATGAGTATCGTCAAGCACGTTCCGGAATATATCCGCACGCTCGTGCCGTATGTGCCGGGCAAACCGATCGAAGAAGTGGAGCGGGAGTACGGTATCGCGGGTTCGGCAAAGCTTGCCTCGAACGAGAATCCCCTCGGTCCGTCGCCCCGGGCGCTCCAGGCGATCCGCGAAAAGCTCGAGCTGTTACACCTCTATCCCGACGGCGATTGTTTTTACTTGCGGCGCGGCCTGGCCGATCACCTCGGGGTCAAACCCGAACAGTTGATCTTCGGCAACGGCTCGAACGAAATCATCGAGCTGGCGGCGCGCACGTTCATGCGCCCCGGCGACGAGGCGGTGATGGCACGCCAGGCGTTCATCGTTTACAAACTGATCGTCCAGGCAATCGGCGGCGTTCGGCGCGAGATCCCGCTCACGGACTTCACCCATGACCTGGATGCGATGGCGCGGGCGATCACGCCGAGGACGCGGATGGTGTTTCTCGCCAATCCCAATAATCCGACGGGTACGATTTACCGCCGCGCGGCTTGGGAACGTTTCCTCGAGCGGGTCCCGCCCGCCGTGTTGATCGTCGCGGACGAGGCCTATTTCGAATATGTCGGGGTCGCCGATTACCCGGATTCGCTCCGCTACCAGGACGGGGAACGAACGATCCTCACGGTGCGGACCTTTTCGAAGCTCTACGGTTTGGCAGGGTTGCGGATCGGCTACGGCGTCGGCCCCGAGGAGATCATCGCCCTGATGCAGCGCGTGCGCCAGCCATTCAATGTCAATGCGCCCGCTCAGTGGGGCGCGATGGCAGCGCTCGGGGATCAAGATCACGTGCGGCGCAGCCTTGCGGCCAACGAGGAAGGCCTCGCTTATCTGCGAGGCGAACTCGACCGTTTACGCCTCGTTTATGTGCCGAGCCATGCGAATTTTCTCCTGGTGCGGGTGGGCGACGGCGAGAAGATTTTCAAGCAACTGCTCGCCCGGGGAATTATCGTGCGGCCCATGGCGGCGTATGAACTGCCGGAGTACGTTCGTGTGACCGTCGGCACGATGCCGGAAAACCGGAGATTCATTCACGGGCTGGAAGCCATTGTTCAAGCGCTCTGATGGGCATGCGAATGATGAGCTGGCCGGAACCAGGGAGGTCATCGGGGTGCCGTTAATGTTTCGTAGGATGGTGGTGGTCGGGGTCGGTTTAATCGGCGGTTCTCTCGCGCTCGACGCGCGGCAGCGCGGGCTGGTGGAAGAGGTCGTCGGCTTTGGTCGGACGGAGGGGAACCTCCGGTGGGCGAAAAAGCAGGGGGTGATCGACCGCTTCGTGATGCACGAAA
>DATMBL010000109.1:0-23989 GCA_035559295.1 Candidatus Eiseniibacteriota bacterium | reverse complement strand
AGCTCCCCGACATTCCCTCTCCCATTGGGAGAGGGAATGTGAGGGCATTCATGAAACAAAGCACGCCGCTAATTCGCGATCGAGCCCGCCGGTTGCGCCGTAACCAGACCTATGCAGAGCAGAAACTGTAAATTTTTCTCCGTTCACGACAACTTGCCGGGTTCAAGTTCCGCCGGCAGTATCCTGTGGGTTCATTCATCGTTGACTTCTGCTGTTTCGAACGTCGGCTTGTTATTGAGCTGGATGGCGGACAGCATGCCGATCACACGGTAGCAGATCAGAGGAGGACTGCTTTCCTCGCCTCGCGCGGCTACCGCGTATTACGCTTCTGGGACAACGAAGTGATAAACGAGATCGACGCTGTATTGGAACGAATTCGACAGGTCTTAAATCAACTTTCACCCTAACCCTCTCCCAAAGGGCGGGGGTGAAGACACATAAAGAACAGGGAAGAAATGTTGGATTGTTGTTCGGCGAACCGTCGGCCGATCGAAAACTGAAATGGGTTTGGATCGTAGGAGACTCGATGGCACGAAAAAAAATACTTGTGGTCGATGACACCGACTGGAATCGCGATCTGATCGTGCAGCTGCTGGAAGAAGACTACGAAGTTTTGGAGGCCGTCAACGGTGAAGAAGGCGTGCGCAGGGCCGAACTTGAGAAACCCGATCTGATCCTGATGGACCTCGGGATGCCGGTGATGGACGGCTGGGAAGCGACTCGGAAGATCAAGGCCAACGCCGCGCTGAAACACATCCCGGTGATCGCCGTAACCTCGCATGCGATGGTCGGCGATGAAATCCAAGCGCGAGAAGCGGGCTGTGACGATTACCTCCCCAAGCCGATCGACGAGAACGAGCTGCTCCGAAAGATCAGCAAATTTCTCCAAGACGGATAAAATTCCCCTTAATGAAAATCCGAAATCTAACATCGGAAATCGATCGATGTCTAACAAGGTTCTGATCGTTGATGACGAGCCGTTCAATCTCGACCTGCTCGAGCAAGAACTCGAGGAAGCGGGCTACCAGGTCGAGCGCGCGGTGGACGGAACCGAAGCGCTGGAGAAGCTTCACTCGTTTATGCCGGATGTGATGCTCCTCGACTACATGATGCCCCGGATGAACGGTTTGGAGGTACTCGGTCGGGTTCGGCAAGACAGCCGGTTCAAAAGTATTCCGGCGATCCTTCTTACCGCCAAGGCCACTCAGGAAGACAAAGTCAGAGGCCTCGACGCGGGAGCGGACGATTACGTGACCAAGCCGTTCGACGCCGTCGAGTTGTTGGCGCGCGTGCGCGCAATGGTTCGCATCAAAACACTGCACGACACGCTCGAGCATTGGAACCGAACGCTGGCTGCGAAGGTGGAGGAGCAGGTCCAAGAGCTGCAGCGCATGAACCGGCTCAAGCGGTATCTCTCGCCTCAAATAGCCGAGACCGTGCTAGCCGCGGAAGAAGACGTCTTCAAGAATCACCGGCGCGAGATCACGGTTGTCTTTCTTGATCTGCGCGGCTTTACCGCATTCTCCGACAGCGCCGAGCCCGAAGAAGTAATGGAAGTATTGCGCGGCTATCACGAGGCCATGGGAAAATTGATATTCGAGTTTGGCGGCACCTTGGTTCGGTTCGCCGGAGACGGCATTATGGCGTTCTTCAACGACCCGATCCCGTGCCCGAATCATACGGAAAAAGCGGCGCGCATGGCTCTCGAGATGAGGCATCGAGTACATGAACTGCGACGCGGTTGGCTCAACCGCGGGTATGATCTTGACCTTGGCCTGGGAATCGCCGCGGGCTACGCAACCTTGGGCCACATAGGGTTTGAAGGCCGGCTCGATTATGACGCGATCGGCAACGTCACCAATTTGGCCGCCCGTCTATGCGGCGAGGCGAAGGGCGGGCAGATCCTTGTAGACCGAAAGACCCTGAGTAAGGTAGAAGGTCTGTTTGAGACGGAAGGGCCGTACGAGCTTCAGCTTAAGGGGTTCGTTCGGCCGGTAGCCGCCTTTAATATCGTCGGGGTGCAAAACAGCGCTCATGAAGACACGTAGCAACCGAAACGGGTCGCGCTTTCGGGTAACGTTTTGGGGCGTACGTGGGAGCTATCCCGTTTCCAGCGCGGATAAACTGCGATTCGGCGGTCACACCTCCTGCGTCGAGATCGAGGCCGGAGGTCGTTATCTGATTTTTGATGCCGGAACCGGCATTATCCCTTTGGGAAAGCGGCTCCTGCAGCGGCATAAGTCAGGCCTTCATCTCTGCGTCTTCCTCAGTCATACGCATCACGACCATCTCATCGGACTTTACTTTTTTGAGCCTCTGCTGAAAGAGACAACCACACTGGCTATCCTCGGCCCCCAGTCGGCGAGCATTCCGTTAAAATCGATCCTCGAGACGGCCATGGACAGCCGCTTTTTCCCGATCGGGCTCGAAGACTTTAAGGCCGAGACGGCAATACACTCGCTCGACGGCGACGAACGCATCTGGCTCGACGGCGCGCGGGCGAGCCCCGTCGTCGAGCGGGGTCGATCCTGGAGGACGCCGCCGGATGACACCGTCATCATCGACACTCACAAAAGTGACGCCCATCCGCGGAGCGGGGTGCTGCTTTACCGCGTCACGTACCGCAACGCGGCGGTGGTCTACGCCACCGATATCGAACAGCAGGAAGGCGGCTACCCCGATGTCATCGAGTTTGCCCGTGGAGCGGACCTCCTCATCCATGACGCGCAATACGTGCAGTCGGAGTACATTTCGCGGTCAAAACCTCGCCGCGGCTGGGGCCACAGCACGGTCGATAACGCGATCGCGGTCGCGAAAGCCGCGGCCGTTAAGCGGCTGATCCTATTCCATCACGAGCCGACACGCGATGACCGCGCCCTGCGCGCCATCGAACAACGCGCCCGTAAACAGTTCAACGCCGCCGCGGCATACGAGGGAATGACGATCGACCTCCCATGACTCAAAGCTGCCGCGCAAAGGTTCAGCGCCTGCGCCGCCCTGTAACACCGGTTCGCAAGCTGCGCGAAATCTTCATGCTGCCAGATGTTCGAAAGATAAGACTGTCTCGCGCCAAGCGCGCCAAGGGCGCAAAGCCTCCCGACCCGGTCCCCGATAGATTGAATTTTTTAACTTGGCGAGCTTTGCGCGAAACATCTCCGTTCTTATTGGTTGCGGCTGTCCTGCGCCGCGTAGGTACGTCACGGCGCTCTCCCGACGCTCGCGATGTCCGATTTAACTGAAACCCTGAGGAGCATTCCGCTCTTTTCCGGACTCTCGCGCGAAGAAATCGCGAAGATCCTCGGAAAACTCGAGGAGAAATTTTTCCCCGCCAACACGACGATATTCTCCCAGGGCGACCGGGGAGACTCGTTTTACTTGATAGAAAACGGCGCCGTTCAGGTCGTCTTGCAGTCGGGGGCGAAAGCCGAAGTGATGGCGGTCTTGGGTCCCCGAGACTGGTTCGGCGAGATGGCACTGCTCACGGGCGAGCCTCGCTCCGCGAGTATCGTTACCCTCAAGGACACGTCGGTGTGGCGTCTCAGCCTCGAAGATTGGCGCGAGCTGATTGAGAAACATCCCACTTGGCTGCTCCACTTCTGCGCTGCCCTGAGCCAGCGGCTTTCACGCTTGGACCGCCAGTATTCTCAAAGCCGCGACGCGTTCAACGCGCTCGCCGAGGAGTTCTACGCCTCGCGACCGCCCGAGGAACAAAAATTTCTTCGGCGAGTTGCGCTATTGAGTACGATCGACCTCAAGATCATTGCCCTACTCGGTCTCGAAAGAGCGCCGGAGTTCCTTCTCGCGCTGGAAAAAAGCGATCTCCCACTCATCCGTCGTGTCGATACCGGCACCTTCGAGCTGCAACAACTTTTTAGAGATTTTCTCATTGCCAAACTCGTCGCGCTCGAGGGAGGGGAAGCGAAGCAGAACCTGCACGCGCGGCTCGCGGCGATCTACGAAGGGCTTGAGAGCTGGGAAGAAGCGGCGCGTCACGCCGTCGAGGCTCAAGACTGGCCAGGGGCGACACGCCTGCTCGTCGCGCACAAAGAAGAGATGCTCAATGGATCCGGAGCTTTCCTGCGGGACGTGCTCAAGCGGATTCCCAGAGACTCCTTTTACTCCGACCCGCGGCTGCTACATTTGCACGCCGACGCGCTCGCGCGAACAGGAGATTTCGAGCCCGCCATCGGCGCGTATAGGGAAATTCTGCTGCAAAAGGTTTCCGGGACCGAAGAGCCCGACGCCGTCGCCCGCTACCGGAAAATGGCCGATCTGTTCGCGCAAAAAAGGGATTACGCTCAGGCGCTTAACTGCCTTCGCGCCGCGGTCACGCTGCTCGAACACGATGCCACGGCGCTTCCCGGCGATGCCGAGCGTCTCTATCGCGAGCCCGGCAGGCATCACGAACCGGCGCTCGCGGCGCCGGAAATCGCAGGCCGCCCAAAGGCCCGGAGCCGAGTCCTGTCTCTCTTGGGAAACGTGTACCGCGCACCGTCTCTGGGCAAGTGGTTTGGCGGCATCCTGGGTCTCGGCGTCTGCGCCTACTTGTGGTTCGGCAATCCCGAAATCGGCCTCGATCCCGCATCCACCAAACAACTCGGCCTGCTTTCGCTAACTGTCATTTATTGGATGTTCTGGGTGTTTCCCGACTATGGCGTTGCGCTGATTTTCGCGCTCGCGACGATACTCACCGGCTTGAGCTCCCCGGAGCAGGTTCTGGGCGGTTTCGCCAGCACCACCTGGTTTATGACACTCGGCGTGCTCGGGCTGGGAGCTGCAATGACGAGCTCCGGCCTGTTTTACCGTCTTTCGCTCCAGCTCGTGCGCTTTTTTCCCCTGAATTATCACTGGCAGGTCGTCGCTCTCGGCTTTATGGGCGTGGTGGTGATGGCTTTGATTCCTCAACAAAGCGCTCGCACGGCGATCATCAGCCAGATGCTGGTGAATCTTTCTGAAAGTCTCGGATACAAAACGCCTTCGAAAGCCTCGACAGGCCTGTTTGTTGCGAGTTTTCTCGGCCTCGGGCAGCTCGGCTTTCTCTTCCTCACCGGTTCGACCACGAGCCTGATCGCCTGGGGCCTCCTTCCAGACGACGTTCGAGGGCAATTCACCTGGGGTTACTGGTTTCTCGCCGCCCTTCCCATGACTCTGGTGGTGATCGTGCCCGTGCTGCTGGCCGTCAACATCCTTTACCGCCCGGATACCCCGGCGAGAGTTTCGTACAAGCTCGTTCAGAATCAACTCGAAGTTCTTGGGCCGTTGTCGGCGAAAGAATGGATCACCGCGGTTGTGTTGGGCGTGACCATGGCCGGATGGCTGACGATTTCATATCACGGCATCGACGGCGCATGGGTTTCGCTTCTGGCGCTTTGTGTGTTGGTCAATACCGGAGTGCTGGGTTGGGGCATGCTCAAGAAGGCGATTGACTGGGAGCTGCTGGTGTACATGGGCGCGACTTTGAGCATACCGACGCTTCTCACGCGCGCTAAAATCGACCAGTGGTTGGTCGGCTTCATCGAGCCGGTCTTGGTTCCCTTTTTCGATACCCCCGCCGTATCGTTCGTCATCATCGGGCTCGCAGCTTACGCGTTGAAACTGGTCTTTACGAGCTTTTTAACGGTTGTGACGCTCTCGGTCGCTCTGTTGCCTCTGGCGCCCGACATGGGGATCAATCCATGGATCATGGCGATGATTATCCTGGTCGCCTCGGAAGTGTGGTTTTTCCCGTTCCAAGTCGACTGGCACACGCTCGCCTACGCTACGACCGAAGGTAAGGGATTCGACTATGCGCTGATGCGCTGGATCAATCCTGTTTATGCCGTTGCGTACATTCTCGCTTTGATCGCAGCAATTCCCTACTGGCGATTTCTCGGCCTAATGGGCTAGCCCGTACCGCTACTGATCCTTAAACAAGCTTGACGGTCTATGCGTCCGGCGGTAAGAGGAGTATTCTTCGGGCTCCGAGATCGGATCTCCGTAGCCCGGCTGGGACTCATCGATGCTTTCCCGCGCGATCAAAGCGCTCCCATTCGGATTGCTGGTGGCCTGCGTTGGGATCGTCTTAAGCTTTGTCCAGCTTTGCCACGAACTGGAAGAAGATATCGGACTGGGCCTGCTGTTCAAGCTGCGAGGCCCCAGAAGCGCGCCCTCCGAAGCGGTCGTTATCAGCATCGATAAAGAGTCGGCCGATCGGCTGAACATACCGGAGAATCCCGACAAGTGGCCAAGGTCGTTGCATGCCCGCCTGGTCGAGATCCTGTCTAGATCCGGTGCTGCGGTCGTCACGTTTGACGTTCATTTCCTCGAGCCTCGGGTAGCCGAGGACGACAAGTTCTTCGCGCGGGCGATCAGCCAAGCGGGAAACGTAATTCTCAGCGACCCGATGACTGCGAGAGAAGTAGCGGTTTCCCCGAGTGAGGGAGCGTTCGCGGCTGAGCACAGTATCGTCCGCATCGTAAAGCCGCTTCCCCTTCTGGCCGAGTCTGCCGCGGCCACCGCGCCGTTCGTTCTGCCGCGGATTCCGTTCAAGGTCAATCAGTACTGGACCTTTCAAAGCGAGGGAGCATTGGCGCCCCCGCCGACGTTTCCGGTGGTTGCCTATCAGCTCTTTCTGAAGCAGGTCTTTGGTGATTTCGTTCGGCTTTTGGAAAAGGTGCGTCCGCACGTCGCCGGCAAGCTGCCGTCGGATCTGGACGCCGCGATCAGGACCAGAAACGTTGCCTCGGTGATGCGCGGGATCAAAGACATCTTCGACAGCGACCCGGCGCTCTCCGCCGCTATGCTCACCGAGATCCAACAATCGGAAACGATCGATCGCAAAGACAAGCGGTTGCTTACTACGCTGGTCAAGTTATACGGCGGCTCCAACCGGAGGTACGTAAACTACTATGGCCCGCCGCATACCGTAACCACGATGCCTTACTACCGCGCGCTGCAATTCGGGGAAGGCAACGGGACGGGTGAATCTTTGGATCTCAAAGGTAAGGCCGTATTCGTCGGCCTGTCGGAACGGATCTTGGCCGAGCGTAAAGACAGCTTCTACACGGTATTTTCTCAAGCGAACGGAGTCTTCATTGGAGGCGTGGAGATCGCCGCGACCGCGTTTCTCAACCTGCTCGAAGATAAGCCCGTAGACCCGATCGGATCCCATGCCTATCTCGCGCTGATCGTGTTATGGGGTGTCCTCGCCGGCGTTATCGGGAGGTCCTTGTCGGTCGCCGGCAGCGCATTGACGATCGCCCTTTTAAGCGGTTTGTATCTCCTTGCGGCTCATTGGCGTTTCGCAACCGGCGGAACCTGGTATCCCATTGTCATCCCCTTGTTCGTTCAAGGGCCTGTGGGATTCGTCGGCGGAGTGCTGTGGAACTATGTTGAGACCAACAAAGAGCGCCAGCGGCTCAGAAAAGCACTCGCCTACTACGTACCCGACGACATTGTCGATCAACTCGCGCGCAATATCGTCGATCTGAAACAGAGCGGCGAGATGGTCTACGGCGCGTGCTTGTTTGCTGACGTGGCCGGCTACACGACACTTTCGGAGAAGATGACGCCCCAGCAGCTGAGCGATCTCATGCACAACTATTTCGAAGCCACTTTCGAGCCGGTGAAGCGACACGGAGGCATGGTAGTCAACCTGAAAGGCGACTCGTTCTTGGCGATCTGGAAGGCGCCTCGACCGAACGACGAACTCCGGCGGCAAGCCTGCTTGGCGGCGCTCGATGTCGCGAAAGCCGTGCACCGTTTCAATAGCACGGTCGAAAACCTTCACCTTCCCACGCGCGTCGGCGTGCATTCAGGGCAGATCTTTCTCGGCAATATCGGCGCCGGCGATCACTATGAATACGGACCGACCGGCGATACCGTCAATACCGCCTCCCGGATGGAAGGCCTCAACAAGCATTTGGGAACAGAAGTGCTGGTAACGGAGGAAAGTATCGCTAACCTCGAAGGTTTCGTCGCCCTCGAGTTAGGTAAGTTCATGCTCAAAGGTAAGGCGCAGCCGGTCGGCGTTTACCAGTTGCTGGGCACGACGCAGGATCGCGGTGAAACTGAAGGGAGTTCCCGCGAGCTCTTTGCCGATGCGCTCGACGCATTTAAACGCGGGTCATGGAGCGAAGCGCGAGAAAAATTCCATCGCGTGAGCCAAATGCCCGACACCGAAGGGCCCGCCAGATTTTATTTAAGGCTCTGCAAAAAATACGAAAACAGTCCGCCTGAGGCGACGTGGGACGGTGTGATCGCCCTGGAAGAGAAATAGATCGTTCGAGTTTGTTTGCGTCTGCTAGCTGACGTTTACACCAGCCGTCCTGAAGTTGCGGCACCTCCCTCACCCCCACTTCTCTCTCCTCGCCAATATACGACTTAAGGATGATAACGACACATACATTTGGCATTGAGGAGTTGACACGTAAAGTAAAACGTGCGCATAGCCTCATCCCTGTGCCGCTAAAGGCACATGCTGATGAGAGCTAAATCCACGCTCCTTGCGGTTGCACAAAGGGGAAGCGCCATTGCCTTGTTGCTATTCCCTGTGGCCGGGGATGCCGCGGCCCCGTGCGATCCCCCGATCGCAAGAATGGTGTCGGTGCAAGGCAATGTGATTGTGCTTCGGGCCGGCCAAGCTCAGCCGCAACCGGCTCGGTTGAACGACACCTATTGTCCCGGCGATCGCATTCAGGTCGCCGATAGAAGCCGCGCCGATGTTCAGTTGACCAACCAGCCCGTCCTTCGTCTTGATCAGAACACGCTCGTCACCTTGGCCGGCCTGAAAGACGGACGCGCCTCGATCATCGACTTGGCCCGAGGCGCCCTCCATTTTTTTAGCCGCCTGCCGCGCAACCTCGAAATCAATACCGCGTTTGTAAACGCGGGCGTGGAGGGAACCGAGGGACTGGTGCAAGTCGAGACCGACCGGACCTTCATCACGATTTTCGATGGGCGAGTAGTGGCGAGCAATCCGTTGGGCAGCCTTGCGCTTGCGAGCGGCGAGTCGGCGCTCGCGGTGCAAGGGCAAGCGCTGGTGCTGCGCGTCGTTGTCCGGCCTCGCGACGCGGTTCAGTGGGCGCTGTACTACCCTCCAGTTATCTATTTTCGCCCTGACGATTTTCAAGGCCCGGAGCCCTGGCAGGCCATGGTGCGGAATTCTTTGAACGCCGCTATGAAGGGCGACTACCAAGCCGCTTTCGAAGCGATCAAAGGAGTCCCGCCCGATGTCAACGATCCGCGCTTTTTTGCCTACCGAGCCTCGTTGCTCCTGGGCGTGGGCCGGGTGGACGAGGCTGCTCCCGATTTGGAACGAGCGTTGAAGCTAAACCCAAATTATGGCGCGGCACTGGCTCTGCAGTCGATTGTCGCGGTGGTGCAAAACGACAAAGACAGAGCCCTCGAGCTCGCTCAGAAGGCCACCGCGGATCCGAAATCAGCCTCCGCCTTCATTGCTCTTTCATACGCGCAGCAGGCGAACTTCGATCTCGAAGGCGCGCGCACTAGCGTTCAACAAGCAGTCGAACTCGATCCAAATAACGCCCTCGCTTGGGCGAGGTTAGCCGAGCTTCATCTGTCGTTTGCCGAACTCGATCGAGCTCTCGAAGCCGCCCAGAAGGCGGTTTCGCTCGATCCCAATCTGTCGCGAACGCAGATGGTTTTGGGATTCGCTCATCTGCTCCGGGTAGAGATCGACCAGGCACAAAGGGCTTTCATCAGAGCCATTGAGCTCGATCAGGCCGACTCGCTTTCACGGCTCGGTCTCGGACTGGCCAGGATTCGCGAGAGCAACTTCGAAGAGGGAAGAAAGGAAATAGAGATCGCGGCAAGCCTTGACCCAAACAACTCCATTATCCGTAGCTACCTCGGCAAAGCCTACTATGAAGAGAAACGCACCGGGCTCGACGAGCGCGAGTATTCCATCGCGAAAGAACTTGACCCCAAAGATCCGACGCCCTGGTTCTACAGCGCGATTCAGAAGCAGACTACGAATCGGCCGGTTGAAGCGCTGCAGGAGATGGAGCGGGCCATCGAACTAAACGATAACCGCGCAGTCTACCGTTCACAGCTCCTGCTCGATTCCGACCTGGCCGCGCGCAGTGCCAGCCTGGCCAGGATCTACAGCGATCTCGGTTTTCAATCTCTCGCCTTGGTAGAAGGGTGGAAATCGGTCAATACCGATCCGACCAACTTCTCCGCCCATCGATTCCTCGCCGATTCTTACGCTATTTTGCCGCGCCACGAGATCGCCAGGGTCAGCGAGTTGCTCCAGTCTCAACTGCTTCAGCCGCTTAATATGACGCCCATTCAGCCGCACCTGGCGGAATCGAACTTGTTCTTGATCAGCGCGCAAGGTCCCACCGGGCTCTCATTCAACGAGTTCAATCCGCTGTTCAATCGGGACGGGCTGACGTTTCAAACGAGCGGCCTAGCCGGTGAAGACGGCACATACGGCGGCGAAGGCGTTTTGGCGGGCATCTACAAGAAAGCTTCGTTTAGCCTCGGCGGATTTCATTTCAGGACGGACGGGTTCCGCACAAATAGCGATCAAAGGGACAACATTGCGAACGCATTTCTGCAATTCCAACTCTCTCCCCGGACGAGCATTCAAGGTGAGTACCGATATAGGAACGTCGAGACAGGCGACCTCCGGCTCAGATTTTTTCCGCAAGACTTTGCGGCGGATCAAAGGGACAAAGAAGAGAGGCACACTTACCGCTTTGGCGTGCGACACGATTTTTCACCGCGTTCCGTTCTCCTCGGCTCCATCATGCACTCCGAGGTGGATTTCGAGAACAACTTTGCTTTCTTCGACCAGCACAGGCCCGAGAGCGCTACGAGCAGTGAATTTCAACACCTGTTCCGCGCACCGGCCTTCAATCTTGTGAGCGGGCTCGGGTACTTCAAAACCGACGGTAAAATCGATCAGACGCTGATTCTCCCGCCGCCCATTGGTCCAACTCGTTTGCCCCGTATCGGCACGGACCTTAAACATACAAATGTGTACCTGTACTTGCACCTCAACGCGGTGAGGAATGTCACTTTTACGCTGGGCGCCAGCGGCGACTTCACGGACGGCGAGAGCCCCGATGTCTCGGGCAACCGCCAGTTCAATCCGAAATTTGGCATAACATGGAATCCCCTTCCGAATACCACGTTGCGAGCCGCGGCTTTCAGGACCTTGAAGAGAACTTTGATTACGGACCAAACGCTCGAACCTACCCAGGTCGCGGGATTTAACCAGTTCTTTGACGACGCTAACGGCACGCGCGCATGGCGCTACGGTGCCGCTATCGACCGGAAATTTACGCGAACCCTTTTCGGAGGCGTGGAATTTTCCAAGAGGGATGTAAAAGCGACCTCGGTCGTGGCGGATGCCACCGGCGAGTTTGTAGTGCAAAGAGAGGACGCCGATGAGTACTTAGGTCGAGCTTACCTTTTCTGGACGCCTCATCGATGGCTGGCACTTAGAACGGAATACATGTTCGAGCGGTTTGAAAGCGAGGGCCTGACGGATCTGCCCATCAAAGCGGACACGCATCGCGTGCCCCTGGGCATAAGCTTTTTTCACCCTTCCGGCTGGAGCTTCCTGCTAAAAGGAACGTATTGGAATCAGGACGGGCGGTTTTTCAGAACTGGAACGGGCATTTTTCAGTCCGGCAGAGAGAATTTCTGGGTCGTCGATGCCGGACTCAATTACCGCCTGCCAAAACGTTACGGTTTCATCACCGTCGGCGTGACGAATCTTTTCGACAACAAGTTCAGGTTTTTTGATCTAGATTTTAAAAACCCGGCTATACGGCCGGATAGAATGTTCTTTACACGAATAACGCTAGCGCTACCTTAACCAGCTACTAGGAGAGATTTATCTAACTAACTGCGGAAAGGAGGTCCAATGTTTAAGCAACTTTTGATGGCGATAATCGCTGCGAGCGCGCTTGCGGTCTTTTGGACCGAAGCCGATGCCATTACTTCGAACTGTACACCCGGTCAGCCTAACTGCAAGTGCGTGCAGTGGACCACGACCGGCGGGACGCGCATGTGCTGCGCCTGGCGGACAAAGGGCATCCTGCTCGAGTTGGAATTCGGTCAGAACTGCGGTCCGGACGGAGAGGCGTGCAGCGCCGAGATCGACGTCTTCTCGAATAATAGTATTGCTTTTTGCGTGAACCCGGCAAACCCCTCGGGCCCGCCAAGCAGGGTTGCATGTTTCGAGAGTGTTACTTTTTCCGGTCCAGCAGAGCAATGTGAACCGAAGCACGATCAGGACAACGACAATGTCCCCGGCGGAAAGGGACACGATAAAGGTAAGCATTCCTGTACGTCTATCACGGTCTTTACGACACCGGATAACACGAACAGTTGTCAGGCGGCCTGCACCGCAGCCCTTCTTGGAGCCGTGGTCGATGTGGTGCCGGTTGAAATGTTCACGTCCGTGAGCGCATTCGCTCCCCTGGGGGCGAATCCCTACTACTACGGCGAAGGGGAGGGTCTCACGGAGTGTCCTTCGGGATCGCCTGCTTGCGGGATGGAACAGCGATGCACAATCGACCCTAAAAAAATCCAATTCGGCGCAGTTCGGCCATATCAATGTGTTATAGAAAACATTTTTGTACCGCCGTTCGAGTGAGAAATGCGGATTCTTACCCGGAGTCCGCGTAGGGCTGTCTCGACGCGGTCTCCCGGGCGGCCGAAGCGATCTCGGAAACAACGAGTGACAAAAGATTGTTTCTCATCATAGCCCGCTCGGCGCTGGTTTTTTTACTCAACTTCGGGTTCCCGGTAGCGGGACACGCGGCCGGCGAGATTCTCGCTGAAGTGGACGAGGTACCGATCACTTCTGAGGAGGTTGAGAAAACACTGGCCTCACACTTAAGCAAGCTCGAGGAGCAGATCTACAACCTCAAGCGCCGGCACGTTGAGGCGCTGATAAATGAAAAGCTGCTTGCCAAGGAAGCAGCTAAGCGAGGCGTTTCGGTGTCGGCACTACTCGATGCCGAGGTCACCTCAAAAACCGGTCCGGTAACGGAGCAAGAGATCGAAGAATTCTACCAGGCCAATCAGGCTCAGCTTAAAGGCGAAGAAAGCAACCTGCGGGAACAAATCAGAGCTCACTTACAAAACCAAAAGCTGTCTGCAAAGCGACAGGAATTTCTTGAGTCACTCCGCTCGCGAGCTAAGGTCCGGGTCCACCTCCAGCCGCCGCCGATTTACAGAGTTGATGTTTCGACTGCAGGCGCGCCGTTTCGCGGCGCACCGGATGCCCCAGTTACCATCGTAGAATTCTCAGAGTTTCAGTGTCCCTTTTGCAGTCGCGTGCAGGCGACGTTGAAGCAACTCTTGGAGCGCTATCCAGATAAAGTGAAGCTCGTTTACCGGGATTTTCCGCTGGACGGATTGCATCCGAACGCGCGGCTCGCCGCGGAAGCGGCGCGCTGCGCCCAGGATCAGGGGAAATTCTGGGAGTATCATGACGCGCTATTCAGTCACTTCCCCCAAGCAGCGCCTGAGGACTTGAAGGAGTACGCCGCGCAGATTGGGCTCGACACCGTCAAGTTCGATAGTTGCCTGTCAGGTCGTATCCACAAAGCCACGGTTCAACGAGATATCGACGAGGGGATGCGGCTTGGGGTCACCGGGACGCCGGCCTTCTTCGTCAACGGCCGGCCGCTCTCAGGAGCCCAGCCGGTGAATGCCTTCGTGAAGCTGATCGATGACGAACTCAAGCTCCTGGGCGCAGCGCCTGGCGAAAAGTAATCGCCTCAGCTTGAGAGTGGCTCGCGACAAAAGGGGTCAGGCAAAAACCCTGCCGGGGCGAGATCACAACCTTACGGCATGGCCGAATTAAAACAGACTCTCGTTCACTCGGGAGCTAAACTTCTCCTTCTTTGAACAGTATCCGACCACACTCTTCCCGCGACCCCTCAGCAAAAAAATTTTCAGAAAAATTTCTAAAATACTATTTTTTTCTTGACATACAATTTATTGCGTTACTATAATCGCTTCACCACGAAATGTAGGGAGGGTTTTGTAGCTATTCCTAATCGCCTGAGTACCGATTTCACTCCTCAACTTCCCGCTAAAGCCCACCCGAATTCAAAAGGAGGTGCCTATGGCAGCTAAGAAAAAGGCCAAGAAGAAAGCCAAAAAGAAAAAGAAGTAAACAGGTTTTTTTGTGGGGCTGCGGTGATGCGATAAACCCTCCTTTTCTCTCAGGCGGCAGATAGCTGTTCTGGCTATCTAACAGAAACAAGCCCTCCGGTATTCTGGCCGGAGGGCTATGTTTTTTCCGCGCTCATACCGGCCGAGCCATGGCGATACGACAGATCATCGGCGGTCTTCTTGCGGATCGCTACCCGCCTGAGAAGCACAAATTCAAATCCGCTCTTCTCTTGATTCATGGAGTGTGGGCCGGAAGCTGGGTGTGGGAAAGCTGGGCCACTCACTTCGCAAATCTGGGGTGGGACTGCTCGGCCATCAACCTCCGCGGCAGGACCGGCGACCTACCGTTGAGTGAGCTGAAGCGCGTCGATTTTGAACGGTGCGTGGAGGACATTGCCGCGGTTCTGAAATCCTTCTCCGCTCCGCCCGTGGTGCTCGCGATGGATCTCGGCTGCCTGTTGGCGTTCAAAGCATCCGAACAGGCGAAATCCTCCGCCCTGATTTTGATCGCGCCAGCCTCACCACGGAATCTGAGCGAACAAGGTTCCCGGGCGCGGCGCCTGCTCCGGCTGAAGTATTCTCCGTTGATGTTCCTTAGGCGTCCGATCCGCATCGACGCAAAGGACTTTCGCGAGTATTTTCTTTATCCGCTTGCGGTCGATTTATGGCCGCAGGCCTATGCCCGGACGGTCCCGGAGTCTCCTTTTCTGGTCCGCGAGTTCCTCCTGCCGCGGGCGATCCTTCATCCGGGTTCGCCGAGCTGCCCGTCACTGGTTATCGCCGGCGCCGCGGATACGATCCAGCCCCCCGCGGGAGCAAGAAAACTCGCCGAGCACTTGGGATCGGACTACAAGGAGTATGCCGGGCAAGGCCACTGGTTGATCGAGCGCGATAGCGAAGCGATCGTGCGTGACATCCACCGCTGGACGATTCAGCAATTGGGCGAGCGAATCCTGCTGGCGGAAGCTCCGTGAACCCGCGGCCGTTCGGCGCTATTGCATCAGCTCTATGGGTCTTATAGAGTTTTTGCGTATGCGTTTTTCTCAATGGATGCGTCCCGCTCGGGGCGCTTCCCTGCGACGAACCGATGACCGACGGGTGACGCGGCCGGCGTTGCTCGCCCTGATTGGCGCGCTCCTTTGGGCTCATCCCGTCACGCTTTCGGCCCAGTCTCAGGGAAAGATCAACTATAAGGTTGTGCCCAATCTCGAGCCGATGAAGGAAGTCGGCCCGACGCCGGATTTTAGCGTGCCTTCTCTGGACGGGAAGAAGATTTCCCTCAAGGACTTTCGCGGGAAAGTCGTGTTCTTGAATTTTTGGGCGACCTGGTGCGTTCCCTGCCGTGAAGAGATGCCGGCGATGGAGAAACTGTACCAAGAGTTTAAGGACAAGAACTTCGTCGTCCTGGCGATCAATGTTAAGGACCGTAAAACGGAGGCGCTCAAATTCGTTAAAGAGCTCAAGCTGACTTACCCGATTGCCTTCGATCCGGAAGGAGAGGTCGGGCTGCTTTACGGCGCCTGGGGCCTGCCGACCACCTACTTGATCGGCCCCAAGGGTGAGGGCCTCGCCCGCGCCTGGGGGCCCGCCGAGTGGTACTCGCCCCAGGCGAGAAAGCTGATCCAGCAAATTATCGAACAAACAAATGGCCGACGTTAACGTCTTCGTCGCCTTTGCCGCCGGCATTTTTTCGTTTCTCTCCCCGTGCGTGCTACCGTTGATCCCGTCTTACCTTTCGTTCATTTCCGGCGTTTCGCTCGAAAGCATGCGCAGCGATCAGGCGCTGGGCCCGATCCGGCGCCGTGTCGCGCTCAACGCGATCGGCTTTGTCGCGGGTTTCTCGCTTGTTTTCGTCTCTCTCGGCGCTTCCGCCAGTCTCCTCGGCGCGCTCTTTCTCGGCTATCGCGACGTCATCCGTGTCATTGGGGGGCTGTTTGTCGTCGGTGTCGGTCTTTACCTCGTTGGGCTTTTCAAAATCCCCGCCCTGGAGCGCTACTTTCAATTTAGCTTGAAGGACAAGCCCGCCGGTTACTTGGGCTCGGTGCTCGTGGGTATCACCTTTGCGGTTGCCTGGACGCCTTGCGTCGGGCCGATTCTGGGCGCGGTTCTTGCGCTCGCCGGGAGTTCCGCGGCGCTTGGACGCGGGACTCTCCTGCTTGCAAGTTACGCCGCGGGGTTGGCTCTGCCGTTTCTTTTAAGCGCGCTAGCGGTCAACTCGTTTTTTCACTTCTCCAGCTCGTTCCGCCGCTACATCCAAGGCTTTCATGTAGCCGGCGGTTGCTTGCTCATCATTGCCGGCCTGCTCTTGTTGAGCGATTATATGACGTTGCTCAACACCTATGCCTTGCGCTTCACGCCCGACTGGCTGCTCAGGCGGCTCTAGCCGCTGCGGTCTTGGGCCCTTGGTGTCGCTTCCAGATTTCGTTCGGTGTGACACTTCGACCGATCACCAACGCGGCGCACGACGGGTTTCGCTGGGATTCAAGCGGCGCCGGCGGCGCAATTATTTGATTTGGTTAGCGCTAAGTGTTAGATTTCGCTAACCGTTTGCGTCCGGTCCGTACTCTAGCCGAAGCACAAAATCGTCCGGATCCGATCCCGTGCGCAAGACAGAAATGGAAGAACAAGTCCGGCTCATTCTCAAGGCGCTTGGCGAAGACCCCGATCGCGAAGGACTGGTCCATACGCCGCATCGGGTCGCGCAAGCGCTCAGCTTTCTTACGCAAGGCTACAAGATGAATCCCGAACAGGTCATCAACGATGCCCTTTTCACCGAAGATTACGAAGAAATGATCGTGCAAAAGGACATCGACTTCTACTCGCTCTGTGAGCATCACTTATTGCCGTTCTTCGGCAAGGCGCACGTCGCCTACATTCCACATCACAAGATCGTCGGCATCTCCAAGCTCGCGCGCTTGGTCGATGTCTACGCCCGCAGACTGCAGGTACAGGAGCGGTTGACGAACCAGATCGCCACGACGATCATGGAAAAGCTCGACCCGCTGGGGGTGGCGGTGGTGATCGAGGCAGAGCACCTGTGCATGAGAATGCGCGGCGTTGAGAAACAGAATTCGCTGATCATCACCAGCTCGCTCCTGGGCGCGTTTCGCACCCGGCTCGAGACCCGCAACGAGTTCATGAATCTCATACGCCCAAAAAGCTGATTCACTTTTAGATGGAACCGAGATTTAGAGACGCCGGGATCGAAACGGTTAAGAGCGAGCTTGTGGTCATTCCAGTCCACGAGAGAAAGCTCGACGAGCCGGTGATCCGCGCGTTGGATCGCCATCTCAGGGGCAGGCTGCGCGAGCGGATCGAGAAGAGCAAGTTTACGGGCGCGGAAGGGAGCACGTTGCTTCATGCCACCGGAGGCGCCGTGCCGGCCGGACACGTGCTGCTCGTGGGGCTCGGAAGAGACACGGAGGTCGATGCGCACACCTGGCGCAAAGCCGCCGCCCGGGCGCGCAAAGAGGCAGCGAGCCTCGGCGCCGAGGAGATCGCGCTTTACTTCGCGCCGACGCGGGAGCCGGCGGCCGCCGCCGGAGCGATCGTCGAGGGCATGCTCCTCGCGGCTTATCAATTCAACCGTTACCGCTCCAATTCCAAACCGGCCTCCGAACTCAAAAGCCTTTCCTTCTTCAAACCCGGCCTCACGCGCGCCGCCGCGATCGACAAGGCCGTGCGCGAGGCGGTCGACGTGATCCCTGGCGTCTTCTTGGCGCGCGATCTGGTGAACGAGCCGCCCTCGGTCACAACCGCCAGGTTTCTCGGCGAACAAGCCGCGCAGCATTGCCGCGGCCGGGGGCTATCGGTCGATGTCTGGGGAAAGAAGAAAATCGAAGCGATGAAGCTGGCCGGGCTGTTGGCGGTCAACCGGGGCAGCCACGAGGAGCCGCGGTTCATTACGATCCGTTACAAGCCGCCGGTTAGGGCACGTAAGCGCGTTTTTTTGGTCGGCAAGGGAATCACCTTCGACTCGGGCGGGCTGTCGCTCAAGCCTTCGAAGTCGATGGAGACCATGAAGCTCGACATGGCCGGGGGAGCGGCGATCATCGGCGCCATGAGCCGGCTCCCGCATCTCAGGCCCGAGATTGAAGTGACCGGTTACATTCCGGCAACCGATAATCTCCCCGGCGGAAACGCGCAAAAACCCGGCGACGTGATTCGTTACCTCAACGGCAAAACGATCGAGGTTCTGAACACCGATGCCGAAGGCCGATTGATTCTCGCCGATGCGTTGGCGCTGGCGGCGCGGCAAAAACCGGACTGCATCATTAATCTGGCGACGTTGACGGGAGCCTGCATGGTCGCCCTCGGGAACGAAGTGGCGGGCTTGTTCAGCAATGACCAATCACTCGCGGATCGGCTCCTCAACGCGGCGCGCGAATGCGGCGAAAAAATCTGGCAGCTCCCGCTGGTAAAAGAGTACCGGGAAGACATCAAGAGCAGCGTCGCCGATATGAAGAATGTCGCGGGCCCGCACGGTGGAGCGATCATCGCAGCCTTGATCCTCCAGGAGTTTGTCGAAGAGGTTCCCTGGGCGCATCTCGATATCGCGGGCCCGGCGTTTACGGAAAAAGAGACGCCGATCTGCGCGCGCGGCGGGACGGGATTCGGCGTAAGAACGCTGCTGCGGTTTTTATCAACGCTATAGGACCAGATGTCGAAGATCAGATGGTGGATGTCAGAGCGGAATGAGCGGCTAATGTTTCTGATCTCTGATATCTGATATCCGACGTCTGAATCTACAAGGAGGCACCATTCATGGGCAAGATCACAGAGGTGGGTGACAACAATTTCGAAACGGAGGTGCTTCAATCGAAGCTGCCGGTTCTGGTCGATTTTTGGGCGCCGTGGTGCGGGCCGTGCAAATCGATCGCTCCGATCATTGAAGAACTCGCGGGCGAATACGACGGCAAGCTCAAAGTGGCAAAGGTGAACGTCGATGACCATCCGGCGACGGCATCGAGATACGGGATTCGCGGCATTCCGAACCTGCTCATTCTAAAAGGCGGCGCCGTAGCCGAGCAGATTGTCGGCGCGGTACCCAAGACGCGATTGGTAACGGCGATCGAAAAGGCGCTCCAGTAAGGTTGGCTTATAGCATATGGCTCGCTTCGCTCTATGGCCTATGGCGACATGAGTATCAGCCATATGCCATATATGCGATACGCCATATGCCGTTAAAACGTATAGCGGCGCATGCTGACGTTCATGATGATCCCGATCGCGAACATCACCGACGCCAGCGACGATCCGCCATAGCTGATCAGCGGCAGAGGCACGCCGACCACGGGTAAGAGTCCGGTGACCATCGAGATGTTGATGACCAGGTGCCAGAAGATGATCGTCAACATGCCGAAAACCAAAAGGCCCCCGAGGCGATCCCGCGCGCGCTCCATCACCCGGAGACAATAGCCGATCAGCGCAAGGTACAGGAGCAACAGCACGCCGCATCCGACCAGGCCCCACTCTTCCGAAAACACGGCAAAAATAAAATCGGTGTGCTGCGCAGGTAAGAAGTCGAGGCGGTTTTGCGTGCCGCCGAGAAAGCCCTTGCCGAACAGACGTCCCGAGCCGACGGCGATCTGAGACTGGATCACGTGGTAGCCTGCGCCCAGGGGATCGCTGCCCGGATCCAAAAATGTCCAGACCCTTTGTTGCTGGTAAGGTCTTAGAAACTGCCAACCCACAGGCAGGAGGGCCATGCCCGCACCCGCCAACCAGAGAAACGAGCGCACGCGGAGGCCCGCCATCATAACCATGCTAAGAAAGACCAAGCCGAGAATGATAGCGGTGCCGAGGTCGGGTTGCACCAGCGTCAGGAAGATGAGCGGCGTTACGAGCAGCGTCGGCGCCCAAAGGTCCCGCAAGTAATAGCCTCGAGCGGGCTCGCTGTTTTGGAAATACTTGGCGAGCAACAAAACCACCGCCAGTTTTGCGGGCTCCGACGGTTGCAATTTGAAGATGCCCAGATCGATCCATCGTTGCGAGCCGCCGCTCGAGTGCCCGACGAACAACACGGCCGCCAGCAGCAGGAGCATGACGGCGTAGAACGGGTAGGCGAGCTTCTCGACGTGCCGGTAATCGAACGCCACCGCGGTGATCATCACGGCCGTGCCGATGGCGAACCAGAAGAGCTGCCGGAACGGCAAGGGACCGGCGTGTTTCTCGGCGATGTCGTAGTTCGCGCTGTAGATCGTCAGCGCGCCGATGGCGACGAAGACCGCGGTCATCAGAAACAGCGTCCAGTCGAAATGGGCGATCAGCCGCCGATCAATTTGCACGGATCTCTCCTTGCAAACCGACCTGCTGCTGGCCCGCGTCGGGTTGCTCCGGTTCGAAGTATTTCTCGATCACTTTTTTCGCGAGCGGCGCCGCCGCCGAACCGCCGTGTCCCCCGTGCTCCACCAGAGTGACGATCGCGATTTTCGGATCTTCGGCCGGAGCATAGGCGACGAACCAGGCATGGTCGCGGATAAAATAGGAGAGTTGCTCGCTTTTAACGTAAGCCCCGCGCATCTCGGCGACCTGGGCCGTGCCGGTTTTGCCCGCGATCGTTACGATCTTGCTGCGCGCCGCTCCGCCCGTTCCTCCCGCCCCTTTGACCACATCCCACAGTGCGTTTCTTACCCGGTCCAGCGTTTCCCGGGCGACCGGGATCGTACGGATCTTTTCCGGGCCGTACTCCTGCAGAACTGCGCCTTCGACCGATTCGACCCTTTTCACGATGTAAGGACGATACAGGATACCGCCGTTGGCGACGGCAGCCATCATATTGACCATCTGGAGCGGCGTGACCGTGAGGTAGCCCTGGCCGATGGCAACCGACGGTGTTTCACCCGGATACCATGGCTGGCGAAAGCGTTTCCGCTTCCACTGACTGTCCGGCACCAACCCGCTCTTTTCGTCGTCCAAAGCGATCCCGGTTTTTTCGCCAAGACCAAACGCGCGGGCCCATTTGGCGATGTTATCGATGCCGATCCGCTGTCCCGCCTGATAAAAATAAACGTCGCACGACTCGACCAGAGCTTTGTGCAAGTCGACGGCCCCGTGCCCCTCCTTCTTCCAGTCGCGAAACGCGCGGTTGCCGACCTGGTAAAAACCCGGGTCTGAGATTCGCTGTTCGGGTTGGATCATTCCTTCCTCCAACCCGGCAATCGCCATGACGATCTTGAACGTGGAGCCGGGCGGGTACTGTCCCTGGATTGCGCGGTTGCTAAGCGGCCGCAGCCGATCCCTTACGAGCGCGCGCCATTCATCGGGTCGGATGCCGCGTGCAAACGCGTTCGGGTCGAATGCCGGCGCGCTCACCATCGCGAGGACCGCTCCGCTATGGACATCGAGGACGACGATTGTGCCCTCTTTGCCTTGAAGCGCCTCGAATGCCGCTTGTTGCAAGCGCTGATCCAGCGTGAGGTGCACCGTGTAGCCCGGAACATCGGGCACCTCGTGCAGCACTCGAACCCTGCGCCCAAGGGCGTCAACTTCGACCTGCTGGCCACCGCTGCGGCCGCGCAGGACCGCTTCCCACTGCTTTTCCAACCCAAAATGGCCGATTTCGTCGCCGCTGGTATAGCCGAGCGGCCTGAGCTCCTTTAGTTGGTTTGGACCGATCTCCCCCAGATAGCCCAGAACGTGCGCTCCCGCGGGGCCGTCGGCGTAGTTGCGCCGCGGCCGCACCCGGAGCGTCACCCCGGGCAAGTCGATCTGGTGCGTTTCCACCGACACAACCGTCGCCCAATCGACGTCCCGGCCCAGAACGATTTCGTCGAACGCCGCCCGGTTTCGGTTCTCATGGTAGAGCGCGACGAACTCCTCGTCGTCGCGCTTGAGATACCGGGCGAGCAGGCGCAAGGTGGCCTCGGGGTCGCTCGCGTCTTCGGGCACGAACAACAAATCAAATGAAGGCCGGCTATCGACCAGCAGCCGGCGGTCGTTGTCGAAGACCATGCCGCGCGTGCCCGGGATTCGCTTCAATCGGACCCGGTTGTTCTCCGAAAGATAGGTATACCGATCGCCGTCGATGATCTGGAGAAAAAACAAGCGGCTGAAAAGGCCGGCAAAGGCAAGCACGACGAGTAGATACAAAACTCGAGCGCGCCGACGCAGTTCGGATGCGCCGTCTTGTTTCGCAAGGCCGGTTAATGCGGGCATCGCGTGTCACTGCGCCGCGGCGGCGGCGCTTTCCAGATAGATTTGACCGCGCCTCAAGAACGCGAACAAAAAAGGCGCGACCACGGCCGCGACCAGAGCTTCGAGCACGAGGTATTTCAATGCTCCGAGCACGACACCCTCGGAATTCAGGAAAACAAGCCAAACGACGATCAACGCCAGGCTCTTGATGAGCGAGGCGAGAAACACGACCACGGCGCTGACCATCGGGCTTTGAATCCAGATATTGCGCGAACTCAAGTATACGGCAAGGAAGACCAGAGACATTGCAAACGCGTTCAGGCCGAGAATCGGACTCGAGACGACATCGACCGAGTAGCCGAGAGCGAACGATCCGAGCACGGCGCCGAGGGTCGGATGGTAGAGCCCCCAGTAGACACAGAGAACCAGAATCAGATCGGGCACGACCGGACCGAGCGGCAAAAGGTGGAGAAACGTCGTCTGCAAAAGCACCAGTACAAGGCCGGTAATGAAAAACAGCAAGGAGAGTTTCATTTCCAAGTCGCCGCTCCGAGCCGGTCTACGAACCCTCCGCGCTCCCCACCACCAACACTTCCTCGCTGCGCGCGGAATCCACCGCCGGCGCAACTTCGATATGCTGAAAAAGCCCGAGGTTGTGCTTCCGCACGTTAACGACGGTTCCGACCAGAAGTCCCTTTGGGAACACGCCGTCCAAGCCGGACGTGACCAGCCGATCGCCTTCCTGCACGTCCTCGCTCCGCTTGACGTACTTCATGACCGTGCCGTTGCCCAGTGAACCGGAAACGATCCCGCGTGCGCGGCTCCGCTGGACAAGCACATCGACGCCGCTATTGGGATCCGTGATCAGCAAAACTTTCGCGCTGCGCGCGCTTACGGCAACCACCTGCCCGACGACGCCGAGGGGGGTCACCACAGCCATTCCCTTGCGAATCCCGTCCGCCGACCCCTTGTCGATGAGGCAGCTTTCGAACCATGTGGTGGCGCTGTTCGCCACGATCGTAGCGGTGATCGACCGGGCCGGCAGCTGGGAGCGGAACTCGAGCAGCTCCTTGAGTCGGCGATTGGTGGCCTCCGCTTCGAGAAGCCGGCTTCGTTCCGCCTCGAGCTCGAGAATCCTTTGTTTGAGCCTTTCGTTCTCCGCCCGATACCGCGCCGCGGTGCCAAAGCTCCTTTGGATCTCCTTCACCGACGCCGTGGTCGCCTGGGCTGCGATTTGTAACGGCCGCAATAACCAGAGAAGCACAGGCCCGACCGGATCGCCTCTCAGGCGACCGCGGGACGCGGCGCTCATAATGTAAAGCGACAGGAGAACGCAGAGGCAGGAGGCTATGAGGATCTGATTCTTTCGAACAAAGGCGAGCATGAAAGACTCGATCGCCTCCGGCAAGCGGGTGGGACGATGGGCTTGACCTTCAGTGGACCGCCACCTCTCTCAGAAGTGAGATTTCATCGAGTGCCTTTCCCGCGCCCATGACGACGGCCGTCAGGGGATCGTCCGCCATCATCACCGGCAGTCCCGTTTCCTCGCGGATGAGGATGTCGAGATTACGGAGCAGTGCGCCGCCGCCGGCCAGCACGATGCCGCGATCCATGATGTCGGCTGCGAGCTCGGGTGGCGTCTTGTCGAGCGTTCCCCTGATGGCGTCGATGATCTGTGTCACGGGCTCGTCGAGCGCGCGGCGGACGT
>DATMBL010000108.1:0-4015 GCA_035559295.1 Candidatus Eiseniibacteriota bacterium | reverse complement strand
CTGCGTTACGCCGAGGGTGTTCTGTGCCGTGATCGCGGTGATCGCCGAGCTGCCGTAGACGCCGAGAGCGGCAAAGGTCTTGAGATCGGCCTGGATGCCGGCGCCCGCGCCGGAGTCCGAGCCGGCGATGGTGAGGGCTTTTCGGATGGTTGTCATCGGCGGCATCGTAGCAGAGGCCGCGGTCGCTTGCGAGTTCGGTTCGCGTTGACGCCGGTGATCGGGATTTTGCCGATTGCCCTATGAAACCTGGGATGGTACGAGGTGAGGAGAAGGAGCTGGCATGGGCGCATCGAACCTTCTCGCGCTGAAAACTTTGCTCGGCGATTACCCGAATACTCTGGCCCTGAAAAAGGGCGAAATCAGATCACCGGAGCTTGTCTTCGATTTTGCCGACGTGAAAGTTCCCAGCACCGCGTTCAAAGACGTGGTGCGCCATTCAAAATATGACGTCGCCGAGCTGGCGATCGTCACTTACTTGCAGGCGAGAACGCACGGCAAGCCGCTCGCGCTGATTCCCCTTGTGGTGCTCGGCATGCTGCCGCATCCCTTCTTGGTTTGTAACGCCGAGCGCGGCCGGCTGGGGCCGGCCGATCTGATCGGCCGGCGCGTCGGCATCCGTGCCTATTCGGTGACGACCGCGGCGTGGATGCGCGGGATTCTACAGAACGACTACGGCGTCGATATCGACCGCATCAAGTGGGTGACCTTCGAAGATCCGCACGTGGCGGAGTATCGCGACCCGCCGACGGCGGAGCGCGCGGCCGAAGGCAAACAGCTTGCGCGAATGCTCCTCGACGGAGAGCTCGACGCGGGGCTGGTGGGGGCGGCGGATCTCAAAGATCCGCGCTTGCAGCCGGTCATTCCCGATCCCGACGGAGCCGCAAAGGCGTGGTGCCGCCGTCACGGCATCTTTCCCATCAATCACATGCTCGTCGTCAGACAGTCGCTGGCAAATTCCAATCCGTCGGCGGTGAAAGAGATCTTTGGGCTGCTGCGTGAAAGCAAACGAGCGGCGCCGGCCGGAAGCGCGCTCGATGGGATTCGCTTCGGGGTTGAAAACATCCGGCCGAGTCTCGAGTTGATTATCCATTACTCGGCGCAGCAGGGTCTGATTCCGAAGCGGTTTGAAGTGGATGAATTGTTCGACGCTTTGACGCGGAATCTCAGTTGACTCCCGGAGCCCTGCGGTCGTCGGAATCGTGCGCGAGACAAGCTTCATCTTTGTCTATGGAACTTTGCGCAAAGGGGCGAAGCATCCCGCGCACCGGCTGCTGGCCGGCCGCGCAAGGTTCATCGGCACAGGAAAGTTTCAAGGCAAGCTCTACGACCTCGGGCGTTTCCCCGCCGCGGTCGCTTCGGATCGAAAGTCGGATCGCGTGACCGGCGAAGTGTACAGGCTCGACGATCCAAGACGAACTCTTGAACTTCTGGACCACTACGAAGGGAAACTCTTTCGCCGGGAGGTCCGCCCGATTCGTTGGCGCGGCGGCGCGGCGATCGATGCCTGGGTCTACCTCTATGGTGGGCCGCTGCATGAGGCCGCGCGCATTCGCTGCGGCGATTACGCGGCCCTTAAGCGAAGCGCGAAGGCCGCCGTGAGAGTGAGGAAGGTATCGACGCGAGCCGATTTGGAGAAAGCCTTCGCGATCCGCACGCGCGTGTTCGTTAAAGAGCAGGGCGTGCCCCAAGAGGTGGAGCTCGACCGCGACGATCGGCGCGCCATTCACTTTCTCGCCACCCGATCCGGCAAGGCGATCGGTACCGCCCGGGTCGCTATGCGCCGCGGCGCGGCGAAAATCGGCCGCATGGCCGTGCTCAGGAGCTACCGGAAAAAAGGCGTGGGAAAAAAGCTGTTGCGGCGCGCCGTGTTTGCGGCAAAACAGCTTGGCGCGAAGAAAATTTATCTTCACGCGCAAGTTCCGGTGATCGGATTTTACGAGCGCTTTGGTTTTCGCAGCGTCGGACCGGCCTTCGATGAGGCGGGCATTCCGCATCGGAAAATGGTTTTACCGGAACGAAATTTCGCCGCAAAGCGGGCAAAGGACGCAAAAGACAATCGCGGTACCTGCTGCGAAGGTGGGGTGAGCGGTGGCGAGCTTCTGTGTGATCACAGCGGTGGAGGAGGAGCGAGATGGTCCTGGCTTGCTTCCCGGCGTCTTTTCGCTACGATACCCAAACCAATCAAGAATTGTGGAGGCTACGATGGATCGCATTCCACAAACCGTGGTCGATCTGGCCAATGAAAAAAGCCGCCGGTTGAGAGAGCTCGTGCGCGCGCCGGGAATCCTGGTCATGCCCGGCGCCTACGACGTGCTCAGCGCGCTTTTGTTCGAGCGCATGGGCTTCCAGGCGATCCAGGGAACCAGCGGCGGCATCGCCGCCGTGCTGGGCTATGCCGACGGCGAAAACATGAGCCGCGAGCGGTTTGTCGAATTGAGCGGTAGTTTCGCCGCGGCGGTGTCGGTGCCCTTCAACGCCGACGGCGAAAGGGGCTACGGCGACGAAAACGGCGTCAAAGACACCGTGCGCGCGCTGGTGGCGCGCGGCGTGGCCGGGATGAATCTCGAAGACGGCGCGGCCAAGGGCAAAGGCGGATTGGTCGAGGTGTCTGAGCAGCTGCGCAAGATCAAGGCGGTGATGGAAACCAAGCGCGAGCTGGGCAGCGAATTTTTTCTCAACGCCCGCGTCGATGCATTTCACGTTTTCACCGACGATCCGCAAAAGGCGCTGCGCGAGGCGATTCATCGGGGCAACCTCTACGCGGAAGCGGGCGGCGACTGCATTTTTTACTTGAGCCTCCATTCCGCGGAAACGATCGCCACGGTGGTGAAAGAAGTTCGCGCGCCGGTCAGCATCCTCGCCGGGCCGCAGTCGCCGAGCGTGCGCGAGCTGCAAGATTTGGGCGTGGCGCGGGTGAGCTACGGCTCGGGCTTCATGAAAGCGGCGATCAGCGGAGCGAAGCGCTTGGCCGAGGAGATTCTCTCCAAGGGCACGTGCACTTGGCTCAAAGACGGTATGCAGACGCCGGACATCGCCGCGCTGGTGGCGCGAAAGCAATAAGATCGTCGCATGACTGCTGCCGGCACCGTCGTATCGTTGCATATCGCGCCCGCGCCGCGCCGATGCGCTCGGTCCTTGAGGTGCGCGCCGTTCCCGGCCGCGGTCTCGAAGGCGACCGCTACTTTAACAGTATTGGGACGTTCTCGAACGATCCGGGCACGGGGCGCCACGTCACATTGATCGAGATCGAGGCGGTCGAAGCGCTCCAGCGGGACTACCGCGTCGAGCTCTCGGCCGGCGCGGCGCGGCGCAACATCGTCACGCGCGGCGTTGCCTTGAATCATCTGGTCGGGTGGGAAATTCGCGTCGGCGAAGCGGTTCTGCGCGGCGCACGCCTCTGCGACCCGTGCTCGCATCTGGAAAAGCTCACGCGTCCGGGCGTGCTGCGGGGATTGATGCATCGCGGCGGCCTGCGCGCCGAGATCGTGAGCGGCGGCATGATCCGAGTCGGCGACCCGATTGTTCCGCTTCCGACTGCGCGACGGTAGCCCGCTGCCGAATTCCGCTCCATGACCGTTTGGGCTCTGACCTTGATCCTTGCCGCCGCGGTGATTCACGCCACGTGGAATCTCCTCAACAAACGGGCGAGCGGCCACGCCACGTTCACGTGGGTGGTGGCGGTGCTCTCCGCGCTGCTCTATGCGCCGATCACGATTACGATCGTTGAAGTTTGGCAACTGCCTTTCGACCTTGTCACCGTCGGCATGATGGCCGGCAGCGCGGCGCTGCACACGGCGTACTTTGTCCTGCTCAATCAGGGCTACCGCGCCGGCGATCTGTCGCTGGTCTATCCGCTGGCGCGCGGCACGGGACCCCTGTTGTCGAGTCTCGCGGCGATTGTCTTTCTTGGCGAGCGGCCGTCGGCGGTCGCGGTCGCGGGCGCTCTGCTGATCGTCGGCGGCGTGCTGATCCTGACCACCAAACTCGCCAAGCTGCGCGAGCCCGGGGCGCGGGA
>DATMBL010000107.1:0-12142 GCA_035559295.1 Candidatus Eiseniibacteriota bacterium | reverse complement strand
AAAAGTACCGAACCCTGCCGGAGATCAACGGCCGCGAGCTGTTTACGCTGGTGCCGCTCGGCGCCATCGTGATTCTCGTCGGCGTCTACCCGACCGTGGTTCTCGATCTTCTCAAGGCCACGCTGGATCAGCTGAACCAGGTCGTCACGCCGCATCTTTAAGCCATGGATCTGAAGAACCTGGAGAGTTTGAGCTTCTTTTATCCGGAAATCATCGTTTGCGGCACGATTCTGTTGCTGGTCGTGCTGGATCTCGTGGTGCGCAGCCGAAAAATTCTCGCTTCCGTCGCGATGATCGGCTGCGGCGCCGCGCTCGTGGCGACTCTGGATCTCTACAGCGCGCAGCACGGCTGGCTGTTCTACCGCATGATCGTGCTCGATCATTTCAGCTTGTTCTTCAAAGTGATCTCCTTGGTTGCCACGATCCTCGTGATCTGGATGTCGCTCGGCAGCAAAGAGATTCGGCAGGTGTACCAGGGCGAGTACTACGCGTTGCTCCTGACGTGCGCTCTCGGCATCTTTTTCATGGCCTCGGCGACCAACCTTTTGACCGCCTATCTCTCCCTCGAGCTGGTGAGCTTGACCTCGTATGTCCTGACCGGTCTCTTGCCGCACAATCGGCGTTCGAGCGAAGCCGCGCTCAAGTATCTGATTTACGGCGGCGTCGCTTCCGGCACCATGATCTACGGCATGAGCTGGATTTACGGCATGAGCGGCAGTCTCGACTACGGCGCAATCCAGCAGGCGCTCTCGCAGCCGCAGGTGAACAAGGCGGCACTGTTCATCGCGTTCGTCTTCATCATGGCGGGCTTCGGCTACAAGATCGTCTTCGTGCCGTTTCACATGTGGTCGCCCGATGTTTATCAAGGCGCGCCGACGCCGTTTACCGCCTTTCTCTCCGTGGCTTCGAACGCCGCGGGCATCGCGATTCTCATCCGTTTCTTTTTTCCCGGGGTGTCCCGCATGGGCCCGGGAGGGGAGTGGGCGTTTATTTCAGGGGTCGAGTGGCCTCAGGTCCTCCTGTTCGTGAGCATGATCACGATGACGCTGGGAAACCTGTGCGCGATCAACCAGCGAAATCTCAAGCGCATGCTCGCCTATTCCGGTATCGCCCACGCCGGTTACATGCTCATGGGGGTGGCGATTCTCAACAACGAGGGCCTCGCGGCGATCCTGTTTTACATTACGGTCTATTTGATCATGAACATTGGCGCGTTTCTGGTCGTGGCAATGATGGCGAACGCCACGGGAAACGAGGATATCGAGAGCTATCGGGGCCTGGCCTGGCGCGGCGCCGCGATTCCGGCCGCGTGCCTGGCGGTGTTCCTGTTTTCCCTGACCGGCCTGCCGCCCTTTGCCGGTTTTGTCGGCAAGTTCCTCCTGTTCGCCGCCGTGATCAAGCAGGGCGGGGCTTTTGTCGTGCTGGTCGTGGTCGCGATCATCAACAGCGTCGTTTCGCTCTACTACTACGCCAAGGTGGTCAAAGTGATGTTTCTCGATGCGCCGGATCCGACCGATGGCCCGGTGGCGGTAACGGCGAATGATTTCACGTTGCTCCTGCCTCTGACCGCCCTGACAATCCTGTTCGGTGTCTATTTCGGACCGCTCTTTCAGTATACGAGCCAATCGCTCCGGTTTTTCGTGAAATAGCCGCTATGTTTGTCGTCCGTGCCGGGGGAGGCAGGCCTTCTTTTCGACCCTGCATCGACTGCCGGTGCGGGCTCGCGACGTAGCCGAGCTCTGACGTCCGATCTCTGGCCCATGCTCCATGCCTGCTCCATGCCGCTCATGTGAGCGGGAGCATGATGTGTTTCTGATATGCCGGGCGCTGGCAGAGCCGGTCGTACCAAGCCTCCAGGGCTGAAAGCCTCGGCCGCTCAATTGGGAGGTTGAACCAGCGGTAAGCCCAGACGCCCACCGGGATATCGCCGAGAGAGAGCTCGGCCCCCGCAACGTAGCTGCTCCCCGATAGGTAGCGCTCGAGAATACGCCACGCCTGAGCGGTCTTTTCGAGCGCGCTCTTAACCACTGCGGCATCCCGTTTTTCTTCGGGCGTGCGGATCAGGTTCCAGAACAAGGGAACGATTGCGGGGTTCAACGTGGAGAGCTGCCAGTCCATCCAACGATTGGCGCTCGCCCGTTCGGCGACTGCCGCGGGCATCAATTTCCCCCCGCCGTACTTCTCGACCAGGTAGCGCATGATGCTGTTCGATTCCCAGAGGACAAACGCGCCATCCTGGAGCGTTGGTACCAGGCCGTTGGGGTTCATCTCCAGGTACCAGGGCTCCTTGTTGCCGCCGTGTCTCCCGCCGCAATCGACGCGCTCGAACTCCAACCCCAGCTCGCCGCAGCACCAGAGGACTTTTTGCACATTGGACGAATCGGTTCTGCCCCAGATTTTGATCATTGCCCCTCCCGTGTTGCTCCGGCTCTTAGCATGCGCCGCCGCAGGAGTCGAGCGAAGTGGCTGTTGCGGCGAACCGGCTATCGTTTTCTCGGCTCATATCTGTTAGAGACTGATAAATGCTCCTCACAAAAACGTGGTTATAAAGGGGTCGATATGCGAGGATTCCCGGTTTACCTAGCGGCACTGATTTGCTTTCAGGTTGCGCTTGCCGCCCCGGCATCGGCGCAGAATTCGAGCGCGGGGGAGAAACTGTATGCTACCTATTGCTCGGGGTGCCACGGTGACAAAGGGAAGGCCGACGGCCCGGCAGCCAACTCTCTGCCGGTAAAGCCGGCCGATCACACGAACGGCGCCGTTATGAACCGGCTTTCCGACAAGTATCTTCGAGATATCATCTCGAAGGGCGGGACGGCGGTCGGAAAGTCATCCTTCATGCCGGGGTGGGGCTCGCAGCTCACGGAGCCTCAAGTACGAGATCTGGTGGCCTATATCAGAAGCTTGGCCAACCCGCCTTACAAAGGCCAAGGCGAAAAATAGCTATTTTTTTGGCCCGACCCCTTGACGCTGGAGTTTGCGAGATTAAATTTCGCGCATCCAAACGCCGGTGGTGCGTGGGTCTATGTTTTATTTTTAGGAGGTGCATATGGCGACAAAGATACGTCCGCTGCACGATCGCGTGATCGTCAAGCGCATTGAAGAGGAAGAAAAAACCAAAGGCGGGATCATCATTCCCGATACCGCGAAGGAAAAGCCTCAGGAGGGGCGGGTGGTTGCGGTAGGCCCGGGGAAACAGGATGACGGCAAAGTCATTCCTCTCGGGGTCAAAGCCGGGGACAAGGTGCTTTTCGGCAAGTACTCCGGCACGGAAATCAAGCTGGACGGCGAGGAGCATCTCATTCTCCGTGAGGATGACATCCTCGGAGTAATCGAATAAGGAGGGGATAGGAATGGCTGCGAAGGAAGTTCGCTTCAGTGAGGATGCGCGGAACAGGGTACTCCGCGGTGTCAACATCTTGGCCGACGCCGTAACCGTTACTTTGGGGCCCAAGGGCCGTAACGTCTGTCTCGAGAAATCTTGGGGCGCTCCCACTGTCACCAAAGACGGGGTGACCGTGGCCAAAGAGATTCAGCTCGAGGACAAGTTCGAGAACATGGGCGCCCAGATGGTCAAAGAGGTCGCGAGTAAGACCTCGGATGTTGCGGGCGACGGGACCACGACGGCTACCGTGCTGGCGCGCGCCATCTTCAGCGAAGGAATGAAACTGGTGGCGGCGGGGCACGACCCGATGAGCATCAAACGCGGCATCGACAAAGCCGTTGACAAAGTGGTCGAGGAGCTGAAGGCGCTTTCCAAGCCGACTCGAGACCGGGATGAAATCGCGCAGGTCGGCACGATCTCGGCCAACAACGACAAAACGATCGGTAATATTCTAGCCGAGGCGATGGACAAGGTCGGCAAGGAAGGCGTGATCACCGTGGAGGAGGCGAAGGGGCTGGAAACCACGCTCGATCTCGTCGAAGGCATGCGGTTCGATCGCGGCTATCTCTCGCCTTACTTCGTCACCGACCCGGAGCGGATGGAGTGCGTCTACGAGGACGTCTACCTGCTCATCCACGAAAAGAAGATCTCGAGCATGAAGGACCTGCTGCCGATTTTGGAAAATGTCGCCAAGACCGGCAAGCCGCTCCTGATCATCGCCGAAGAAGTGGAAGGCGAAGCGCTGGCCACCCTGGTGGTGAACAAGATCCGTGGCACGCTGAAAGTGGCGGCGGTCAAAGCCCCCGGCTTCGGGGATCGGCGTAAGGCGATGCTCGAGGACATCGCGATCCTGACCGACGGCAAGATGATCGCCGAAGAGCTTGGGATCAAGCTCGAGAACGTAACGCTCAAAGATCTCGGCCGCGCGAAACGGGTGATCGTCGATAAGGACAACACGACGATCGTCGAAGGCGCCGGCAAGAAATCGGCGATCGAGGGCCGAATTGCCCAGATCCGGGCCCAGATCGAAGAAACCACGTCGGATTACGATCGCGAGAAACTGCAGGAACGACTGGCCAAGCTGGCCGGCGGTGTCGCGGTCATCAAAGTCGGAGCTGCGACCGAAGTTGAGATGAAAGAGAAGAAGGCCCGCGTCGAGGACGCCCTACACGCTACGCGCGCCGCGGTCGAGGAGGGCATCGTGCCGGGAGGCGGTGTGGCGCTGGTCCGGGCGGGCGCGGCGCTCGCGAACCTGCGGGTTCCCGAGGACGAGAAGGTCGGTGTCCGGGTGGTCCAGAAGGCGCTCGAAGAGCCGCTTCGCTGGATCGCGAGCAACGCGGGCGCGGACGGCTCGGTGGTTCTCGATAAGGTCAAGAACGGCAAAGGAGCGTTCGGCTTCAACGCCGCGACCGAGGAATTCGAGGATCTCGTCAAGTCGGGCATCGTCGATCCGACCAAAGTGGTTCGGACGGCGCTGCAAAACGCGGCTTCGGTTGCTGGCCTCTTGATTACGACCGAAGCGATGGTCGCCGAGAAGCCGGAGAAGAAGAAGGAAGCCCCGCCGATGCCGCACGGGGACGAATTCTAAAGCCGGTATTTAAGTGTAAATGGCGCAGACGAAGCAAGGGGCGCTCCCAAACGGAGCGCCCCTTGGTTTTTTAATTACCTCGCGCAAAGCCACCAAGCGCGCCAAGATAAAGACGACGTTTCTATCGCGCCGATTGGCGCGTAAGTTATCTTCTCTTCGCGCTTTGCGCCCTACCTAGGTTCTTCGGCTAGCTCGTCGCTTCCGCGCGGCGGACTTTTCCTGCGGCTATTTCTCTCAAGGCGGTGACGATTTCGCGGTTATCGGTTTCGATCAGCGGCTTGGCGCCGCGGAAAAGCTGCTTCGCCCGCTTGCTTGCAAGCATCACCAGCTCAAAACGGTTGGGGACTTTTTGCAGGCAATCTTCGACGGTGATTCGTGCCATGCCACAATTCCTCCCCGAGGGAGCCGACGGCTCCCTCGGGCGTTGTGGTTGTCAGGTTGGTTAGTTTACACTTACGCTGATCTGTCGAGGTTTCGCTTCGTCAGCCTTCGGTACGTGAATCTCGAGGATGCCGTCGCGATACATCGCCTTGATCCCGTCTTGCTTGACGGTCTGCGGCAGGTAAAACGAGCGCGCAAAACGCCCGGAAACCCGCTCCATCCGGTGGTATTCGACGCCGTTCGCCGGCTCTTCGAATTTGCGTTCGCCGGTCAGGGTGAGCGTCCCGTCTTTGATCTCGACGTTAAAGTCCTCTTTTTTCATCCCCGGAAGCTCGGCCCTTATGAGATAAGCATCCTTGCTTTCGAGGATATCGACGGGCGGATACCACAGGTTCGTCGCAGGTTGACTTAACCGCGGGCGGCCGAAAGTCTCGTCAAACAGATCGTTGATGCGCGACTGAATCCTGTTGAGGCTTTCGAAAGGTTCCCATCGCACCATCTCCATAATCCGACCCTCCTTTCACTCAAACTCGCCAAAAACGTAACCATGACCCCCGGGGGTGTCAAGCTGGTGTTCGAGCGGTTCGAGCGGTTCAAAGCGTTCAAACCGTTCGAGCCGTTCGTGGGTTGCGGAGCATCCTTGACAAGCTACGGTGGGAGGCCCATTTTGCTCAAAAGGCAGTGAGAGGGTTTCCAAACAGCACGGATGGCACAAGATTACTACCAGATCCTCGGCGTCGAACGATCCGCAGATATCGAGGAGATACGAAAAGCCTACCGCAAGCTCGCGCGCAAATACCACCCCGACGTCAACCCCGGCAATAAACAAGCCGAGGAAAGATTTAAGCAGATATCGGCGGCGTATGACGTGCTGAGCGATCCCGAGAAGCGCAAGCGGTACGACGAATTCGGCGAAGCCGGCCTGGCGCCGGGATTCGATCCCGAAAAGGCCAGGGAGTACCAGAAGTGGCGCCAGCAGTCGGAACGGACGGGCGGCTCGTACCGGTTCGAATTCGGCGACCTGGGCGATTTCGAGAACCTGTTCGGGTTTGCCGATTTGAACGAGGTGTTCCGCCGCGGCCGGCGCGCACGGGCCGCGACGCGTGGGCAGGATACCGAAGCCGCGATGGATATCGACTTTCTCGACGCGGTGAAAGGCTTTCAGACCACGCTAACGATCCAGCGGCCGAGTCCCTGCGCCGATTGCGGCGGCACGGGAGTCAAGCGCGCCGCGATGTGCCGAACCTGCGCCGGCGCGGGACAGGTCGTGCGGCCTGAAACGGTGCGCGTCAACATTCCGCCTGGAGCCGAAACCGGCAAGCGCATCCGGGTGCCCGGAAAGGGCGGCGGCGGCACGCCTCCCGGTGATCTCTACATCATCCCGCGCGTCCGCTCGCATCCGCTTTTCACGCGCTCGGGGCGCGACCTCACCATGGAGGTCCCGATCACAGTCGGCGAGGCGCTCAAGGGAGCAACGATCGAAGTGCCCACGCCGACCGGTCGGATCAAAGTGAAGGTTCCTCCGGGCTCGCAGAGTGGACAGCTTCTAAGGATCAGAGGTCGAGGCGTTCAGGCGCACGGCGGCGATCCCGCGGGAGATCTTTACCTCCGGCTGATGATCCGAGCGCCAAAGGCCGCAGTGCCGAGGGAACTGGCTGACCGTATCGACGCGGCGTACGGCGAGGATGTGCGCAAGGACCTCAGGCTCTGAGCGGCAGGCATATGGCGAAGACCTATTTCCGCATTACCGAGGTGGTCCGAATTTGTGGTGTGAGTAAACGCTTCGTGTTGCTCCTCGAGCGCGAGAACCTCATCCGGCCGGTCACGCGCGGGCGCGAGAAACTCTATCCTCTGCGTGACCTGGATCGTATTAGAGTGGCGCAGCTGCTGTTCCATGACATGGGCGTCAACCTCGAGGGCATCGAAGTTGCGCTCCATATGCGCGACCAAATTATTGCGATGCGGCGCCGGCTCGAGGAGCTGATGGCGCAGGCTCGGGCGCGACCGGGGCTCTAAGCCTCGAGGAGACCACGGGTTTTATCGTACAGCCGAACCAATCTTGACAACGCCTCCATGATGGCTAACTTCCCGGCAACGGGCGCCGACTCCAAAACAGGAGGTAAACCATCATGGCGATGTGGAATCCTTTCGAAGATTTAGATGCCTTGCGCCGCGAAGTCGATCGGGCTTTCGAACAGTTTGGCTTTTCCACGAGTCCGGACCAACGGGTCGCGTTCTTGCCGGGGCGCGGGCCTCGGCGCTATCCGCTGATCAATCTCCTCGAAGATCGAGATCATCTCTACATCGAGGCCCTCACGCCGGGCATCGACCCGGACTCCCTCAGCGTCACGACGATGCAGAACCGTCTGACGATTTCCGGGGAAAAGGCGCGGCAGGCGGGAGACATCAAGCCGGAAGCATTTCACCGAAACGAGCGCGCCAGCGGCAAGTTCGTAAGGACGATCGATTTACCGATGGAAGTCAACGAGGCGGCGATCCAGGCAGATTACAAGAACGGGTTGCTGGTGATCACGCTTCCCAAGGCCGAGAAAGCAAAACCCAAACAAATCAACGTGAAAGTCAGCTGAAAAATCGAGGAGGATACGCCATGGCTGAGAAAACCGTAGCTGCTCGCGCACAAGCCAAGCCGTCGCCCCAGGCCCGAGAGGAAACGCGCAGCCAGCAACAGTACATTGCGCCGCCGGTCGATATCTACGAGACCAACGACGGGCTGGTGGTTCAAGCGGATTTGCCCGGAGTATCAAAGGACAAGCTCAGCGTCCGGGTGGAAAACAACGTGCTCACGATCCGCGGCGAGGCGAATCACGTCGCGCCGGGCGATCCGATCTACAAGGAATACGGGCTCGTCAACTTCTTCCGGCAATTCGAGCTCAGCGACAAAGTCGATCAGAACAAGATTACGGCGGACTTGAAGTACGGCGTGTTGACCCTGCATTTGCCGAGAGCGGAAGAGGCAAAGCCGAAAAAGATCGACGTGAGAATCTCGTAGGGCAAACTTGCAGCGAGTAAGTCGGTTCGACCGCGGATACCACCGCCTGATCCTTGCGCTGAGCGCCGCAGCTCTGCTCGGCGCCGTCGTTTACAGTTCGTGGCTCAACGGGGCGTCGCTCAACGACCCGCGCGCGACGCCTCGTTCGGTGGCGGCCCGCGGCGAACTTCAGGCCGAGGAGAAAGCGATCATCGCGCTCTTCCGCCAAGCGTCGCCTTCGGTTGTCAACATCACCGCCATCGGCGTACAGCGAGACCTCTTCACCCTCAACCTCTATCAGATTCCTCAGGGAACCGGATCCGGTTTTATCTGGGATAGCAACGGCAATATCATCACCAATTTCCATGTGATCTTAAACGCGAGCGCGGCTCAGGTGACGCTCGCCGATCATTCGACGTGGAAAGCCCGGGTGGTCGGTGTCGCGCCCGATAAAGACATCGCCGTGCTGCGCATCGATGCGCCCGCAAACCGCTTGCGGCCGATTCCCATCGGGACTTCCAAGGATCTGCAGGTCGGGCAAAGCGCGTTTGCCATTGGCAACCCCTTTGGGCTCGACCAGACGTTGACGACCGGAGTGATCAGCGCGTTGGGCCGTGAAATCGAATCGGTCACGCGCCGGCCGATCCAAGGCGTGATCCAGACCGATGCCGCGATCAATCCGGGAAATTCCGGAGGTCCTTTGCTCGACAGCGCCGGGCGGTTGATCGGCGTCAATACCGCGATCTATAGCCCGTCGGGAGCCTCTGCGGGAATCGGCTTTGCCATTCCGGTCGATACCGTCAACCGGATCGTCCCCGAGCTGATCCGCTTCGGCAAAGTGACGCGGCCCGGGTTGGGCGTGCAGGTGGCCGAGGATCAAATCGCCCAGCGGCTCGGCGTCAGCGGCGTCTTGGTGGTGGATGTGCCAGCGGGAAGCGCGGCGGCAAAGGCCGGGATCCGCCCGACCGTACGCGATGCCTCCGGCCGCGTCCGGCTCGGCGATGTGATCGTCGGCATCGACGGTAAGAAAATCGAGACCGCCAACGACCTCTACCTCGCGCTGGAGAGCTACAAAGTCGGCGATGTCGTCACCGTTTCGCTTTTACGCGATGGCAAGACGGTGCAGACCCGAGTCACCCTGGAGCCGGTGGGGTGAGGAAACCAGCAAAGCGCAAAGGGCCAAGAGCGGCCCTCTTGGCGCGAGAAAGTCTTACGTTTCCGGCTCCTCTTTCCGCGCCGAGCGATTTTCGTCGCGCTCGTAAGCTGCGATGATTTCCTGCACCAGATGATGGCGCGCCACATCCTTCTCCGTAAACCTCACAAACCGGATGCCCTCGACGCCGGTAAGGATGCGCGCCGCTTCCTTCAGTCCCGAGGGCTTGCCGGCGGGCAGGTCGATTTGGGTCGCATCGCCGGTGATCACCGCTTTGGAGCCGTAGCCCAGGCGCGTGAGAAACATCTTCATCTGCTCCGGCGTGGTGTTTTGCGCCTCGTCGAGAATGACGAACGAATCGTTCAACGTCCGCCCGCGCATGAAAGCGAGCGGCGCCACCTCGATCGTGCCGCGCTCGACCAGTTTTCGCGCGCGATCGAAATCGACCATGTCGTGGAGCGCGTCATAGAGCGGGCGGAGATACGGATTGACTTTTTCCGCGAGGTCGCCCGGTAAAAACCCGAGCTTCTCTCCCGCCTCGACCGCCGGCCGCGTCAAAATGATGCGCACATAGTTGTTTTTCATCAACTCCGCGACCGCCATCGCCATGGCCAGGTAGGTCTTTCCCGTGCCCGCCGGCCCGATACCAAAGACGATGTCATAGCGCCGGATCGCATCGATGTAGGCTTTTTGCGCGATGCTCTTGGGAGTGATCACGCGCCGGTGCGCCGAGATATAGATCGTGTCGAGAAAGATGTCCTGGAGCTTGGCGCGGCTGTCGCTGCTCAAGATGCGAATCGCGTAATCGACGTCGCTCGCGTAAACGGGATACCCTTTTTCGAGCAAGCCGTAAAGCTGCTTGACGATTTGCGCGGTCAGCTCTACTTGAAGCGGATCCCCTTCGATCTCTACGGCGGCTCCGCGCACGCGGATCTTTACATGCAGCGCTTGCTGCAAAATCTTAATGTGCTGATCATGTTGCCCGAGGAGGTCGCGGAACAAGCGCGGGTCGCCGAACTCCACCCGGCGGCTTTCGACGCCGGCGGCAACATCGATATAGATCCTTTTTTCCTCTCTCATTTCATCTCTCACGTGGGCTCTCTCCTGTAGTGCGCATCATGATCTCGCAACCGCAGCGGGAATTCCCGCTGTCCTCCCGAGCGCAGAGGACGTCGTGCGCGGTTTGGTCGCCGATCGGCGAGGCAAAGCCAACCGCGGTTTTTCTCCAGCGAGACCGGAAACGAACAAGGTGGTCAGGTCCGAGTGGGCAGGCGCGTCGCTGATTGTAGCGGCAAGATCAACGGGTTTGTGGGGTGCTGTGATTCTTTCGTGCTGCGTTCTCTGGACGATACGAGTCACGCGGTCAGATCACCTTCTCACTGCCCGCCGCAGTCGCCGTTCGCCGGCAGGATATCAGACCGTATGCCGTATCAGTTCCTCCGCCTTCTTCAAAGCCGCGGCGAGCCCGGCGGGCTCCTTGCCGCCCGCTTGAGCAAAGTCGGGCCGGCCGCCGCCTCCTCCGCCTACCAGAGCCGCCATCTCTTTTATGATATTTCCAGCATGGTACCGGCGAGTCAAGTCCTTGCTGACCGAGACGACGAGGTTGACCGTCTTTTCTCCCGAGCTGGCCAGCACTACGATTCCGGAGCCGAGCCGTTCCTTCAATTGGTCCGCCAGCTCGCGCAGCTGCTTGGGTTCGGCTTGGTCGAGCCGGCTGATCAGGACGCTCGTGCCATCGATATGCTGTTTTTTTGCCAGGAGTTCTGGGACGAGATCTTTTTCAAATTGACCGCGAAGTCGCTCGACTTCCTTTTCCAGTTCCCGCTGCCTTTGGAGAAGCCTTTTGACCTTCTCGGCCGCGTCGTCGGCGCTCGCCCGCACGAGATCGCTGATTTCGCGCAGGCGGGCCTCGTATGCCCGGATCAAATCCAGGGCGCCTTCACCGGTGAACGCCTCGATCCGGCGCACGCCCGCGGCAACGCCGGTCTCGGCTTGGAGTTTAAACAGGCCGATCTCTCCGGAACGATGCGCGTGCGTCCCGCCGCAGAGTTCGGTGGAAAAATCGCCGATATGCACCACCCGCACGCGGTCGCCGTACTTATCGCCGAAAAACGCCAGCGCGCCGTGGCGAATCGCATCTTCGAAGCTGGTCTCCTCGATTCTCACGTCGGCGTCCTGGCGGATTCTTTGATTCACGATCGCTTCAACCTCGGCGAGCTTTTCGTCCGGAACCGGCCCCGTATAGGTAAAGTCGAACCGCAGCCGGTCGGGCGTGACCAGCGAACCCGCTTGGCGCACCTGAAACCCCAATAGCTCACGCAGGGTGGCGTGCAGGATGTGGGTCGCCGAATGGTTGAGCTTGGTCTTCTGGCGGTATTTCGGATCGACCACGAGGCGCACCCGATCGCCTACCTGAAAACGGCCCTTGCGGATCCGGCCCTTGTGTACGATCAGCATCGGCGTTGGATGCTGGGTGTCGAAGACCTCCATCAAGTCGCCGCGCGCGGTTTCGATTCTTCCCCGATCGCCCACTTGCCCGCCGGACTCTCCATAGAACGGGGTCTCCGCGGTCAACAGATCGACCTCGTCGCCCTCCACCGCCTCGGGCCTGCCCTCGCCGCCCGCGTAGAGCGCCAAAACCGCCGA
>DATMBL010000106.1:0-10333 GCA_035559295.1 Candidatus Eiseniibacteriota bacterium | reverse complement strand
AGAAGGCCGATGTCGCCCGAAACCTTTTCGGCTTTCGCTTTCTCTCCTTTTTCCTTTTCCGCTTTTTCTTGAGCCGAAGCGCCCGACGCCTGGAACAAGGCTAACGCGGCGGCCACGGCTAAAAACATCGTCGCTCGTTGCTTCATGCTCATTCCTCCTCAATGTGCCGGAGAACGGTCTAATCGCCGCCTTTCGCCGGTGTGTATTCGACGCTGGTGGCGACGTTCTTGTCGCCTTGCTTGGTGTAGGTCACGGTGGCCGAAGAACCCAGCCCGATGTCCCCGATCTTCGCCGGTGTCGGGTCGATTTGCGTCACCTTGGTCTTTTGATCGAAGTCCAGGGTAACGAGCTTGCCTTCCTTGGTAACCAGGATCAGATAGTTCTTGTCGGTATCGAGCAGCCCAACGTCGCCCCGGGCTTTTTCCGCCTTCGCTTTTTCGGCGGGCTTCTCCGCTTTTTCCGCCGGTGCTTTCTCAGGCGCCGGCTTTTCGGGTTCTTTGGCCTGCGCTCGAGGCTCTGCCGCCGGCGGTTTCGCGGGCGCCTTATCTTCCTGTGTAGCGCACGAGGATAAAGCGAGAAGGGTGGCGAGAACAATCACGGGCGCGAGCGCAGCGGCATTCTTCATCTTGCGTGTAACCTCCTTAGGAAAAGCAGCAGGCTTGGCTATGTTTTCCGGACGGTACGAGCGTTAATTATCGTGCCGACTGGCGCATCTCAATACTCATTGAGTTGTATTTTGGCCGACCCTTCTGAGACCCGATAGCGAACTCGTACGACCAGCGTCGTATTCGACCAAGGTTGCGGCGGGTTCGGGGTTGATATATTAAGGCTAACAACTGAGACCGAGGTAACGGATATGGCCCCGATCAAAGTAGTTATTGCCGACGATCATGCGCTCTTTCGCGAAGGGATCCGAAGAATCCTTTCTCTCGAAAAGGATATTCTCGTGGTCGGCGAAGCGGCGCAAGGCGACGAAGTCGCAAAGGTGGTCGAGCGTTCCAAGCCCGATATCCTGCTCCTCGACGTCAAAATGCCCAAGGGCGATGTCGTGCAGACGCTGCTCGAGGTGAAGGAAAGGAGTCCGGTCACTAAAGTACTGGTCCTTACGGCGTTCTCCGAAGATGAGAACGTCTTGAACGCCGCAAAAGGCGGCGCGCGCGGCTACGTTCTCAAGGGGATCGACTTCGCCACGCTGCTTCAGGCGATCAAAACCGTTCACGGCGGCGGCGTGTGGATCGATCGCGAAACCCCCTCCGCGGACATCTTTGCGGAAATTGTCGAAGGCCAATCCGGGTCTCCCCGGGCAATCACCAACGAAGCGATCAAAGACTTGACCAAGCGGGAACTGGAAATCTTGCGCCTGGTCGCCGAAGGACTGACCAACGAAGAGATCGGCAAGAAGATCTTCATCAGCGAAAAAACCGTCAAGACGCACCTGACCAACATCTTCGACAAGCTCAAGGTCAACAACCGATTCAAAGCCGCGCTCCTGATCATGGATCAAAACCGCGAGGCGCGGGGCCCCGCCGGCCCCCGCGGGCGCAGTCATTGAGCGCACAAAGCGGCCGGCGGATCGGTCCTTAAAGCTTCCAACCGATGACCCCTCAAGAGCAGTGGCTGCTTCAAAAGGAGCGCGTGCTCGCCTGGCTCCGGCTTGGCTTTGCCGGAGTCGCGGTTGCGGTTATTCAGCTCAACCCCGAAAGAGTCGCCAGGTTCCCTACCCTCTCTTATGTAACCCTGGGTGGGTTTCTCATCTACAGCCTGGCCGTCCTCTGGATCGCACTCAGGGAGCGGCCGGTTGACAGAGCCATCGGCATCGCCACCACTTGTTTCGACCTTGCAGGAGTTTCTCTGATCGTATTTTCCACCGGCGGCGCCGCGACACCGTTTTTCGCTTATTACTTTTTCCCGGTGATCACCGCCGGATCGCGTTATGGCATCAAAGGGGGCGTCGGTGTGGCGCTTGCGGGTGTCGCGATTTACGGCTACATCCGGTTCCACTTTGATTGGGACAATTATCTCGGTCTCGACCGTTTCATCGTGCGGAGCGTTTATCTCGTGGTCCTGGCTTATATCTTCGGGTTTTTGACCGAGTTTGAAAACAAGCAAAACCGCCGGCTGGTCGCCCTATGGCGCACCGCGGGAGATGTCGCGGCGCACGAGGAGCGACGGCGCATCGCTCAGGAGCTCCACGACGGCATCCTGCAAAACCTCGCGACGCAGATCTTGCGTCTGGAGATTTGCCGCAAGCAGTTTGCCGGGGCGCCGGAAGATCTCAAACAGGAACTCCGGTCGATCGAGAACGACACTCGAACCACGATGCGAGAGATTCGCCAATTTCTGGCCGGTAAGGAGACCCGGCCTTTCCCGCCCGGCATGCTGCTCGAAAAGCTCAAGGGCGATCTCGGGTTTTTGTCCGAAGGGCTGGGACTCCAGGTGATCCTCGATGCGGAAGAGCTACCGTTGCCGGAGCCGATCGAGCGCGATCTCTATTTCGCGCTTCGCGAGGCGTTGATGAACGCGTCGCAGCATTCTCTCGCCTCCAGGCTCGAAGTCAGTTTGAAACAAACCGGCGGCGCCATCGAAGCCTCGGTGAAAGACGACGGGATCGGATTCGATTTGGCGCAAACCGAGCAGGGCCCCGGTCTCGGGCTCAAGGGAATGAGATCCAGGATCGACAAGCTCGGGGGCGAGCTTGCGATCGATTCGTCTCCGGGCAAGGGCACGAAGTTGTGGTTCCGCGTGCCCGTTAGCGGTGTGGACGGCTCCCTCTCGGTTCGGCCGGCCACGCCCGCGTGAGTTGAAGAAAGGATCAGTCGCCGCCTTTTTTTGCGATGTATTCGATCGACGTGAGGTAGTATTTGTCGCCCTTCTTGACGTACTGGACCGAGGCCGCCGAGCCAAGCCCGATGTCGGATATTTTGGCCGGGCTCGGCTTCAGCGCCGTGACTTTGGTTTTATCGGTGAAACCGATGGTCACGAGCTTCCCTTCTTTGGTGACCACGATCATGTAGTTTTTCTCCGTGTCGAGCAGGCCGACGTCGCCTGAAATTTTTTCGGCTTTCGCTTTCTCGGCCTTTTTCTCTTGCGCATGGGGGACGGGCACGAGGATGGCACTCGCCGCGATGCCAACAAGTCCGCCGATGACAAATCTCTTGCCGTTCATAGGTGCTCTCCTTAGCGTTGCATCCGAGTTGCTAGCTCAATCTCCGCCCTTGGCGGCCTTGAACTCGATCGCCGATGCGGTTTTTTTGTCGTTCTTCGTCGTGTAGGTAACGGTTGCGGAGGAACCCAAACCGATGTCGGAAACTTTTGCGGGAGTCGGAGTAATCTGCGTCACCTTGGTTTTGTTATCGAACTCGAGCGTGATGAGCTTACCTTCCTTGGTGACAAGAATGAGGGTGTTTTTTTCTGTATCCAGCAGCCCCACGTCGCCGCGCGCCTTTTCGGCTTTGGCTTTTTCCTGCGGCTTTTCGGTCGAGCCCGTAGCTTTTGCGGTCGCAGGGGCGGGAGCCGGCGCCGGTTTGGTAGCCTGATCCTCCTGCATGGAGCAGGACGACGCGCCGAAGGTGATGCCGATCAGAGCCGCAATCGCAAGTGAGAACCCGTTGACCATCTGAGCCTCCTGAGTATTAGGACCTATATTATAGGTGACTAGGTCTTCAGTCCTATACTTTAGGGCGCAAGTCCTTGTCAAGCGCTTCTGCACTCAACTTGCGACGATTTCGTTAGGCTCGAATTCCGCCGCGGCCGTGCCCGGGCGTCGTACGCTGTGGCGCGGCCGCGGCGGATCGATTTTAGGCGGGCAGCTTTATACTCGTGCGGTTTTACGTGGTCGGCGCAGCCCCGCGCACGACAAAGCGCGCGCGGCGATTTTTCTGATAGCAGTCCTCGGTCGTCTCTTTGCAGACCGGGATCTCTTCGCCATAGCTGATCGTCGAGATTCGGTCGGCGGCAATGCCCAGCGAGACCAGATAATCCTTAGCCGCTTGCGCGCGCTTCGCTCCGAGCGCCAGGTTGTACTCGTTCGTGCCGCGCTCGTCGCAATGCCCCTCGATCTCGACGCGCGCCGAAGGATTGTTTTTGAGCCAGGTCGCGTTCGCCTTGAGAGTCGCGCGCGCGTCGTCCCGCAAGTCGTACTTGTCGAAATCGAAATAGATTTCCTTTAAAGGGCCCGCTTCCGCCGCCTTCCCCTGCTGAAGCGCATCGAGGCTCGACGCCGATGACGTCGAATCCGAGCTCTTCACGCCCTCGCCCGCGGCCGCCCTCTGGACCGCCGAGCCGGCCGGAGCCTGAGAGCTCGTCGCTTCCGGGGATGGCTTCGCGCTCGAAGCGCAGCCGGCGAGCAAGAGAAATCCCGCCGTCACCGCGATCTGTCGCATGTTCGATCGTTTCATACTTCCTCCTTCCGTCTTACCGCATACGTTTCAATCTCGATTGGGGACCACGACAGGTTTAGCATGGTAGGTTTCCACGAGCTTGGTGCCCGACAGCCGAGGTAAACTCGTCCCTGACAACCGTTCTAATACGCCAGTAAGTTCTGCCGCAGAAATATTCGGAACGACGGGATCGGATGACCGGTCGGAGGGACAAAGGCCCTTTACCGGATGTGCGTCGCCTCACTCCTGTTAACAGCGTCACGCTTGCCACGAATCACTTTTAAAATCCGGCGGTTCGGTAGCATCGGCCCTTCTTCAAAGGTGGCTGCATTGTGAACGACGTTGGTTATCATGTCAAGCCTAAAGTTGTATCCACATGCATTAAAGAGTTTGCTGCTGTCGATCATTGTCACGACGGTCGTAGCGCGCCGTCCACGTTTCGGACAGCCCGTGCCAGCGGTGCCCCGGATTCGACACACCACGAGTACGGACGGCGGTTCTGCCCGGGCGTAGGCGTTCCAAGGAACATTGGTACATGGTTTGCGCCCAGTACCGGAGATTAAACAACGAAAGGAGTTAGCATGGAAGGCAAAAACCTTTATCCCGTCGTTATTCTGGCGGCGATCGCCGTCGGCGCTTGTTCCCCGGCGCACAGAGGAGATCGCGCGAGCGGCGTAAGCGCTCCGCGTTCCTCGACGGCGCCGCCTCCGTCCGATTACAACGCCAGCCCTGGAGCGCAAGGCTCTTCGGGTGGCATCACGAACCAGATGAGTAAAGATCGAGAGACACGCGGGGACTTGAATGAAGTCGCTCGGGTCCAGGAGGCGTTGAAAGAAAGGGGCTACGATCCCGGCCCGGTCAACGGCGTTATGAACGAGCAAACGCGCGCTGCGTTGCGCGCCTTTCAGTCTGCGAGGAACCTCAGGCCGACGGGAACGTTAGACGCCGAAACCGCGCGTGCTCTCGGCATTCAGAGCTCGCCGGCCGGCGCTTCTTCGAGACCGGAACCGGGCTATCGTTAAAAGCACTCGCGCCTTCGCGGTTCGAGGGAGTTACCCTCGAACCGCGCGGCGCATGCTCGCTTGAGATCGGCAGTAGGCTTGGCTACATTGACGCACTGTGCTCGCCAAGCGCATCATTCCTTGCCTCGACGTCAAGGCCGGGAGGGTGGTGAAAGGGGTGCGGTTCGAGGGCCTCCGCGACGCCGGGGACCCGGTCGAGGTCGCGCGTATCTACGATCGCGAAGGCGCCGACGAGCTTTGCTTTCTCGACATCACCGCGTCGCAAGAAAACCGCGGGATCATTTTCGACGTGGTTGCCCGCACGGCGGAGCAAGTCTTCATGCCGCTCACCGTCGGGGGCGGAATCAACCGGATCGAAGACATTCGCAGGCTCCTGCACGCCGGAGCGGACAAGGTGTCGATCAATACCGCCGCGGTGTCGTCGCCCGAGTTTGTGCGCCAAGCGGCCGAGACCTTCGGTAGCCAGTGTATCGTCGTTGCCATCGATGCCAAACGCGTCGGCTCGCGCTGGGAGGTTTTCACCCACGGCGGACGAGAGCCGACCGGGCTCGATGCCTGCGCGTGGGCGGAGCGCATGGCGGATTACGGCGCCGGCGAGATCCTTTTGACCAGCATGGACCGCGACGGAACGAAGGCGGGTTATGATCTGGATCTCACGCGCGCGGTCGCCACGCGAGTCCAGATTCCGGTGATCGCGTCGGGCGGCGCGGGGGGCGTCGAAGACATTTTGGCGAGCCTCACCGAGGGACGAGCGAGCGCGGCGCTGGCAGCATCGATCTTCCACTACCGCGAGTACTCCATCTCAGAGTGCAAGCGATACCTTCACGAACGCGGCGTCCCGGTCCGTTTGCAACCGAAATAACGGCTTACCACGAGTGCGACGTGAGCTAAGCTCACGTCGCACTCTGATTAGATCCGGCTTACTTGAATAGTGAACGTTTTCGCGGCGGGTCGAAAAAGGGCAGCTTGACGACGGTCGCGGGAACTTTTTTCCGCGCATACTGGACCGTCGCCTCGAGTTCGACTCTCGTGCCCGCCCCGGTCTTATTCCGCTCGAGCGTGGCGAGCGCGACATACTTCTTCAGTATAGGCGACCATCCCCCGGTGGTTGCGTGACCGACCTGACGGGAGTCGGTGTAGACCGGCACACCGCCGCGCCAGGGCGGCGCCGGGACCTGAGCGGGCAAACCTACCGCACGGTACAGTTCTTCGTAGCGCCGCCAATCGATCTCCAAGCCGACGATTTGGCGCCGGCTGCCCCGTTGCGTCTCCGCCCGAAGCGCCCTCGAGCCGACGAAGAAATCCTTCGACAGATCGACGGTCCAGCCGAGACCGATCTCAAACGGCGAATAGCGCTGCTCGTCATTCCACGCCTTGTCGGCTCCGATGTAATCAACCTCGAGCAGGATAAAACCGGCCTCGAGCCGCGCCAGGTCGAGCGCGAGAATCCCGGCCGGCTTGATCCCGTGGAGCTTCCCCGCCGTCACCAATGCGTCCCAGGCGCGTTCCGCGTCCGCGGGCGACAGCCAGATCTCGTAGCCCAGATCGCCGGTATAGCCGGTCCGCGACACGAGCGCCGGAATGGCGTCGAGATGACATTTCACGAAACGAAAAAACCTGAGGCTTGCCAAATCCACGTCCACGTGATCGCGAAGAATCGCCAATGCGTTCGGTCCCTGAAGCGCAAGCGCCGCGACTTCTTCCGAGACATCGCAAACCTCGACGTCCATGCCGAGCGCGTTCAACGTAAGCCAGCGCATGCTTGGCTCGGCCAAATGCAATCGAAAATGATCCGCCTCGAGACGAAACACCGTTCCGTCTTGGAGCACCTTGCCGTCATCGTCGCAGAGACACGTATAAAGCGCCTGTCCCACGGCGCAGCGCCCGGCGTTGCGAGTGATCACCCGATCGACGAGACGGAGTGCGTCCCGGCCGCGAACGTCGTATTTGAACAGCGGGCTCACGTCGATCAGGCCCGCGGTGTTGCGAATCGCGTGATACTCGTAGTCGTGCACGAGATCATAGGAACCGGCGACGAAGTAGCCCGACCAGTTGCGCCAGTTCTGGCTCGCGCACAAAGCCGACGTTCGTGAATGGAAAGGCGTTCCAACAGGCATTTTTTAGATTTTAGATGCCGATATGGCCGATTTTCGATGAGATTCCAAGCATCGAGAGCCCTGAAATCGAAACCCGAAGTCGACAATGCAAAATAGCTCAAATCGAAAATCGGTACGTCGTTGACTTGCTCCAGGAAATTACCAAAAATGCCTTCCTAATCAACGTGATGCAGAGATTCGACGCGCTCGTCATCGGCGCCGGCCATAACGGCTTGACCGCCGCAGCTTACTTGGCCAAGGCCGGAATGAAAGTCCTGGTCCTAGAGCGCCGCCATGTGCTCGGCGGCGCCGCCGTCACGGAAGAACTCTACCCCGGATTCAAGTACAGCGTTTGCTCTTACGTTGTCAGCCTCCTGCGACCCGAGGTGATCCGTGAATTGGAATTGACCCGATACGACCTCGAGATCATTCCCCTGGATAGCACCTTCACGCCGATGCCGGACGGCAATTACCTGGCGCGTTGGGGCGACCACGCGAAAACCCGCCGCGAAATCGCGCGCCACTCGCTGCGCGACGCCGAAGCTTACGACGACTACGGCAAGCTCATGGTGGAAATGGCGATGGCGGTAAAACCGCTGCTCGGCATCGTGCCGCCCAAACCCGCCTCATGGCAACCGCGCGAGATCCTCCGCTGCGCCGGCCTCGGCAACCATTTCGCCGGTCTCGGCGAAAAGCGGCTCTATGCGCTGGCCAAGCTGATGACCATGAGCTCCGCGGATTTTCTCGACGAGTGGTTCGAAACCGACGTCCTCAAAGCGACGATGGCGGCCAGCGGCATCATCGGTACGTTTATGGGTCCGCGGTCACCGGGCACGGCGTATGTCCTGCTGCACCACTACATGGGAGAGCTGGACGGCGCTTTTCGTTCCTGGGGTTTCGCCCGCGGCGGCATGGGCAGCATCAGCCGAGCGATCGCCGATGCGGCGCGGCACCACGGCGCCGATATTCGGCTCCAGGCTCCGGTTGCACGCGTTTTGGTGCGGAACGGCAGCGCGTACGGCGTCGTCTTGGATTCGGGAGAGGAGATTCACGGCGACATCGTGGTTTCGAGCGCCGATCCCAAAAGGACATTTCTCAAGCTCCTCGGCCCCGGCGATCTCGATCCGGCGTTCCTTCAGCAGGTCAAGAACTACAAGCTCCGCGGCTCGTCGGCCAAAGTGAACCTGGCGCTCGACGCGCTACCGCGGTTTACGTCGCTGCCGGGAGACGGGCCCCATCTCTCCGGGGCGATTTCCATCAGCCCCAGCATCGATTATCTCGAACGCGCCTACGACGATGCCAAATACGGCGACTTTTCGCGCCGGCCGTACCTCGATGTCATCATCCCCTCGACCCTCGATCCTTCGATGGCGCCGCCGGGCAAGCACGTGATGTCGATTTTCGTGCAATACGCTCCGTACCGGCTGTGTTCCGGCAGCTGGCCGGAACGACGAGAGGAGCTTGGCGATGCCGTGGTTGCAACCCTGAGCGAGTACGCGCCCGGCCTCGAGGATCGCATCCTTCATCGCCAGGTTGTTACACCGTGGGATCTCGAGCAGGAATTCGGCCTGACCGAAGGCAATATTTTCCATGGCGAGCTTACTTTGGACCAGCTCTTTTTCCTGCGGCCGTTTCCCGGGTGGGCGCAGTACCGAACGCCGATCGAAAACCTCTTCCTCTGCGGCTCCGGAACGCATCCCGGCGGGGGCGTGATGGCCGCTTCCGGCCGGCTCGCCGCGCTCGAAATCATCAAGCACAAAAAACGCGGGCGCATCCGCCGTGAATCCCTATGACGTGATCATTGTCGGCGCGGGCCACAACGGGCTCGTCGCCGCAGCGTACCTGGCAAAGGCGGGGCTCAGGGTCTTGGTCCTGGAGCGCCGCTCGATTCCCGGCGGCATCGCCGCCACGGAGGAAATCAGCCCCGGTTTCAGATGCTCGACCGTGGCTCATTTAGCGAGCGCGCTCGATCCCGGTGTCATCGCCGATCTCCAACTCGAGCGTCACGGCTTGGAAATGCTCCGCTTGGAGCCGCCGGTGACGGCGCTTCTCCCGGAGGGCGGCGCGCTGTCCCTGCCATCCGACGCTTCGGCGGCGGCGCGTGAGATCGCGCGCTTTTCTCGGGCGGATGCCTCGAAGCTCGAGCTTTTCAACGCGCAGACCAACAGACTGGTCGCCGTCCTCGGGCTTTTGCTCGATACCGCCATGCCCGATCGCATCTCCGGCGCCACGTTCGGCCGCCGCGAGATCCTCAAACTCGCTTGGAAGTTGCAGCAGCTGGGCTCGGCGCGCCTACAGGAATTTCTCCGGATCGTGCCCATGAGCCTCAGCGATTTTCTCGACGAGTGGTTCGAGACCGAGATCTTGAAGGCGGCCCTGGCGGGCGGCGGCTTGTTCGGAGGCTACATCGGCCCGCGGGGACAGGGCACGACGTACATCTACCTGCATCATCTGATCGGCGAAACCAACGGCGGATTCCGGCGGAGCGGCTTGGTGCGCGGCGGTCTCGGCGCGCTTGCCGAGGCTCTGACGCGCGCCGCGCGCGCGTATGGCGCCGAGATACGAACCGGCGTCGACGTGGTCCGAATCACCGGCAAAAACGGCGCCGTAAACGGCGTTGTTTTACGCAACGGCGAGCTCTTCAGCGCACGCGTCATCGTATCCAACGCCGACGTCAGGCGCACGTTTCTCGAGCTCGTCGAGCCCACCTACCTCGAGCCCGGTTTCCTGCGCCAGGTGCAAGGCATCCGCGCGCGCGGCAACGCCGCGAAAATCAACTTGGCTCTGGACGCGCTCCCGCGATTCCGCGGCGTGAACGGCGCGGCGCCGGCGGGAT